>JAUUZT010000033.1 GCA_030589825.1 Dehalococcoidia bacterium | reverse complement strand
CTTCTTCAGTATATTCGTCTTGATATGGAATTCTGGGTCTCCCTCTTTAATATCGAAGTATGATCTTATGATATCTAAAAAAGGCAGGTATGGCATGGAACTCCCGTAGTGGAGGCATCGGCCCTCGATGTAGGTGTATTCATCCGCGGGCAGCCTTCCCCTTAGTTCGAGGAGGGTTCTTGATTTGCCCACGCCGGCCTCGCCGACGATGCCCACAATTTGACCGGATCCTGCTGCTGCTGTATTAAAAGCCTCTATAAGAGTTGTAATTTCGTTGTCTCGTCCAACGAATCTGGCAAGACCTCTGACTACTGCTGCCTCAATACGGGTCTCAACCTTGCTAGCCTCTAAGAGTTCATAGGCTTCCTGGGGCTCTTGTTTGCCCTTAATCTCCACATGTCCTAAAGGAGTAAACTTGAAGAAATCCCTGGTCAATCTGTAGGAATTCGCCGAAACGAGAATGGTACCAGGTTTAGCAGTTCTCTCCGTCCTGTAAGCTATATTGATAGTATTGCCAATGTCGGTATATTCCATCCTTAAATCGTTGCCAATTGTGCCCACCATAACATGTCCAGAATTAAGTCCCACGCGCATTTTGAACTCTACACCGGTCTTCTCTTCTATCTTCTCACCGTATTCATTAATTGCTTTCGTTATAGACAACGCAGCATAGCAGGCTCTCTGAGCGTGATCCTCGTGGGCAAGAGGAGCGCCGAATAAAGCCATGATACCATCGCCGATGAACTTATCTATTGTTCCTTCGTATCTATGAATTTCATCCATCAGTATCTTAAAGCACCCGTTCATGATTTGGTGTACTTCCTCGGCGTCAAGCTTTTCGGTTATGAAACTATAGCGGGCGACATCGGCGAAAAGAACGGTGACCAGCTTACGTTCTCCTTCAATTAAACTGCGTGACGAAACAATTTTATCTGCGAGGGGTTTTGGGGTGTATGAATCGGGGTGCGAATAATCGATGCGTGATACTGCTTCGGGCTCGTCTAGATCGTGACCACACAGGGCGCAAAATCTGTCCTCAAGAGGTCTTTCGGAGCTACACTGGGGGCAGACAAGTATAAGCTTTGCTCCACATCGTGGGCAATACTTACTAGTTGCAGGATTCTCAGTCTGACATCTCGGGCATTTCATTTATGCCTCGTAGACTTTAAATAAACGGGTGGGTGATTCTATTGCGTTCATCGTAGATAGTTGTGGGGGCATTGTCAATAGCTGCAGAAGGTTAGGGAACAATTTAAGGTGTCGGCTTTCTGGTCTGAATACGCAGCCTCTTCGGCTGGCTTAATTATGAGATGTACAGCGATTTATGTTTTGCTCGGAGGCTAGTTGGAAGTATCCGCATTCTTCTGTTTATATACGTCGAGCCTGCTTGGGGAATCCGTTCATGGAACGCTGCCCTGGTGGTAGTTTGTGATGCTTGAGTAGTGCCCAGGGGTGGTTATTTAGGAGCATACTAATCGCTTTCAAAGCTTGGCTAAGAAATTCTCTCAGATTACCTCTGGACAAGGCTTTCTTGAATCCAATTGGGGTGATGTAAACATAATAATAGCTTGTATGTAGACGAACAAACTGCTTGTAGAATTTGTTTAATCCCAGTCGTGTAGGGAGAATTGAATGAAGCAAATCATATAGTTCATAGTTATCGCTGATTATTTCCGCTGCTCTTTCTTTATACAACACAGTTCCTGGCAGCGGGGTCAGAATCGGAAAAGTGGGCATGCTCATCTTCATATGTTTCCTCACGAAACATCTAAGAGCAGCGAAGTCTTCTTTCTCAAAATCGGGGCTTATTATAAACGAGCCTGTGAAGCTGAGACCCAATTCATGAAGAATAGTGATAGCCTCCTCGCAGCAATCTACGGTAAGACGTTTGCCATAATTGTCAAGCTCTTGCTGTTTGATTGACTCAAAGCCAACGAATACGCAGTCCAGGCCAACATCTTTCCACCTGGATAGGAGATCGCGACAGTTGACGATAGAATCAGCTCTAACTTGCATTATGTACCGCTTGCGTAGTCCAGCTTTTTTGATCGCATCTACAATATTTTCGCTACACGCGGGGTTAGAAAGGGCGCTGTCGTCAGTGAACAGGACGTCTTCACACTCTGTCTGACTGAGATCTTCGACTATCCTCTCCGGGCTACGGGAGCGTAAGGAACCTCTCCAGAACTTCCAAACAGAGCAAAACTTACACCTGTGAGGACAGCCCCTTGTGGTTTCCACCAATGCGCCGGGTTGCTGCCATATGAGATGGTAGTTTGGAAGATACTTAGACACTAGAGAACGTGCTGGCAAAGGGACCTCATCCAGGTCCTGAATAAGGCGGCGGGGAGTATTTGTAATCCAGCTGCCGTCGTGCCTAAAGGCCAGACCGCTTACCTCCTTCAGCGGTCGATAATGCTCCCAGCAGTCGAGGAGCTCTCGCACAGTCAACTCGCCTTCTCCGAGCACAACTGCGTCCGCCTTTCTGCCAATGAAATCTGCGTGGGCCATAGTAGCATGTTGACCACCGACGAAGGAAAAAATATGCGGGTTATATTCCTTGACAATATCCAGGACACGGAAAACGTTGTAGACATCTGCAGTGAACGATGATGCAACACCGACTGCGTCCGGTTTGAATTGAGCTACCTTTCGGCGCAAACTTGGCTCGAGACGCATATCTAGGATATCTACCTGGTGTTCAGACTGGAGGCTTGCACCGATCATCTCTAATCCCAATGGTTCAAGCAGCATGAGCCCTTGGAGTCCCAAGTTGCTGTGATTTGGGGGTTGCACCAAGAGCACTTTCACTATAAGCTCGCTTTCGATTGAAGCCTATGTTCTATCATTTCATACAATTGCTGTACCTCGGCATTTCTTTCTAGAACACTATTCTGTATTATTAGCGGCAAGCTAAGTATTTGGCCTCGATCTCATCTTTTACCAGCTGTGGATATCCAGTAAGTCGTGTCCGTGAATGAACAATTTATGGGCACAAATTACCTGATGTAATCCTTATATAGGTGAGCCTTATATTAGGATACATAGTTAATGATCGATGGGCGGGAAACGGGCCAACCATACCCAGGATAAATGTGGTCAATCTCCAATTGTTTAAGTTTTTGAAGCGAGTCTTTACCGGCCATTTTGTCTCGTAGAACGATGGGATTTAGTTTTGGTGTTCCACATACATTAATAATAGTGTCTCCTGAAATTAACGCTCTAAGCTTCTTGTTATAGAGGCAAATGCTGTCATCGGTATGTCCCTTTGTATGTATAACGATCCAGTCCGAAGCCAAAGGTAAAGTCTGTCCATCTTGAAGCCAATATTCTGGATTGGTTTTTAGACCTCTTCGTAATAGAGGAATTCCCGCAAATGGTTTTGCGCAAAAATCACGCATTGTGGGTAAGGGACATAGATCCCTCAACCAAATGCAGGCAAGACGAAGTATTTCCCCGCACTTTAGTTTGGCTGGCGCTGCTGCTCCACTGTAATACTTGTCTGCATTCACGTGAGCTGCAACTTTTGCCTCTGTTTTGTTAACTAGATAATCCACACCATTTATATGGTCAAGATGGTAATGGGTAGTAACAATCAACTTAATTGAATCAACACCACAGCTGAGACATTTTTGCGCATAGTCTAAGATCAAATCTGCATCCGAATTAAAACAAACGTCTATGACCACAATATTCCCATTGTTGTAAATTAAATAATGTGGGTTAATTCGGCCAAAGACAGTATGTATTTCACCGTCATGCGACGGAAATGACTGTCGTTTTCGCATCTAACTCAACTAATTTCCTTAGAAGATACCAGTTTTTAAATTGCCCAGTTGATATTTTGTAAATAATACTTTGGGCATTTCTGATACACTCTCCAGATGATCGGAAACTAATATTTAGTTGACACATCGTAAAGAATAAATTCACAGTTGTCAACGTATCTCTTGCGCTTATTGATAGGTATATAAATGCGCTTTAGTCAATGCACTATTTAAAATTTTTGATATTCATTCCCCCTAGCTTTTATCACACTGCACCTTGAAATATCTGCAATGCCCTATCATAAAAACTGCTCCAGTGATTGACAACGCGAATAGCTTCGTCTAGGATAGGCGCACTAGTTTATTGAATTAAATTTACATTCAGGATATTCGATAATGAGATGCCCTAAATGCCAGTCGGAGTACACAGTAAGAGCTAGGTTTTGTGTGGAATGTGGAAATAAGTTGGAGTATGAATGTCCGCACTGCGGTAAAATACTACCAATCGGTGCCAACTTTTGCGATGAATGCGGCCAGAGCGTATCCAAGCTCAAGGCAACTCCTCCTATAAACTACTCCGAACCATTATCATTTACCCCCAAACATTTAGCTGATAAGATCCTTGCCTCTAGAGGCAGTATTGAGGGTGAGCGCAAGCTGGTAACTATTCTCTTCGCAGACGTGGCTAACTACACTTCCTTGGCAGAGAAGCTAGACCCCGATGAAGTTCACTTCATAATGTACGGTTGTTTTGATGTGTTGATGAATGAAATACATGCATATGAGGGCACTGTAGAAAAATTCTCGGGAGACCAGGTAATGGCGCTATTTGGTGCGCCGATTGCACACGAAGACCATGCCCAGCGGGCCTGCCACGCCGCTCTCTCTATTCAGAGAGCCATCCAAGAATACGGCAAGAGAATAGAGGATGAGTATGGGGTAAAATTTAAAATGCGGGTAGGGATTAACTCTGGCCCGGTTATCATAGGTTCTATCAGTCATGACTTAAGTATCGATTATACTGCGCTGGGTGATACCACCAACCTCGCCTCCAGGATGGAGAGTATGGCCACGCCGGGAACCATATTGGTGTCCATAAACACCTATAAGTTGGCCAGGGAATTCTTCGATTTCAAGCCAATCGGCAATCTTACAGTGAAGGGGAAAGAAGAACCCGTAGAGACTTATATGCTTGTTGGAGCAAGAGGGGTACAGACCAGGATTGAGGCAGCGGTTGTTAAGGGACTTACTCGCTTTATAGGTCGAGAGAAAGAACTAACAATACTCAAAGAGTCTTTCGAATCTGCTAAACAGCACTCTGGTCAGGTCGTAGGAATAGTAGGTGAGCCTGGCGTTGGCAAATCAAGGCTTATTCTTGAATTTAGAGAAACGCTAAGGCCAGGAGACTATACATTCCTTGAAGGTCGTTGTATGCATTATGGAAAATCTATGGCCTACTTACCTATACTGGATATTATTAGAGACTATTTCAATATAAGAGAAGGCCAGCGTGAGTCTATAATAAAAAAGAGTATGGAAGAAAAGATCACTCAGCTCGATGTGGAGTTTAAAAGCATATTGTCACCTCTCTATGAGTTGCTTTACCTGCATGTACATGACGAACAATATATGAGGTTATTACCTCCTCAGAGAAGGGAAAGGATATTCGAGGCTCTGCGTAATTTGATTATTCGTGAAAGTGAGAATAAACCAGTTTTAATCGTCATAGAAGATTTTCATTGGGTCGATAAAACTACCGAAGAATTCCTAAATTACTTTATTGGCTGGTTGCCCAAAACAAGTGTATTACTAGTATTACTCTATCGACCAGAATTCACTCATATTTGGGGTAGCAAATCATATTATAGACATATAAGTATAGATCAACTCACATTTAATAAAGGCGTAATATTACTACAATCGATTCTGAAGAGTACTAATATAGAACCTGAGCTCAGGGAACTGGTGCTTAACCGAGCTGGAGGCAACCCTCTTTTCATGGAAGAAATAACACAAACGTTATTAGAGAATGGATCAATTAAAAAGAAGAGGAATAATCAATACGTACTGAATGGGGATACGTCCCATATAGAAGTACCAGATACCATTCAAGGGATCATTACATCCCGAATAGATAGACTTGAAAATGATTTAAAACGAACTATGCAGGTTGCATCGGTAATAGGTAGAGATTTTGCTTATAACATTCTTCAGGCTATCACAGGAATGCAGGATGAGCTTAAAAACCATCTGCTTAATCTCCAGGAGTATGAGTTCATCTATGAAAAAAACCTGTTCCCTGAATTGGAATACATTTTCAAGCACTCTGTTACTCAGGAAGTTGCTTATAATAGCTTGCTTCTAAACATGAGAAGAAAGACTCATGAAAGGATAGGAGAAGCCATAGAGTTGCTTTATCCAGACAGAATTGAGGAATTCTACGAGATTCTTGCTTATCACTACGCCAGGAGTGAAAATTCAAGTAAAGCCTATCAATATCTTAAGTTATCAGGCGAAAAAGCGGAGCGGAATTATTCCAATTGGGAATCCCTACGCTTCTATAAGGAGGCGATTGATATTCTAAATAAAGAACCCCAAAACGATGAGATTAAGAGACAGGGGGTCGAAATTCGCTTATTGGCAGAAGGACCTATGAGGGTTTTGGGTTATCCTGATGATTCTCTCTTGATATTGTTGGATGGAGAGAGGCTATGTAAAGAGCTGGACGATGGGAAAAGTCTTGCAAGTCTCCATAGTCGCCTTAGTCTTTGTTATACATTCAAGGGTGAGCCAACTAAAGGAATAAATTATGCAGAAATAGCTTTTCGAGAAGCAGAGCAAGTCCAGGATGTGCATCTAGCAGCACCTACTGGTTTCGATCTCTGTTGTTCGTACACTATTGCCGGAGAACATACGAAGATAGCGGATATAGCTCCGCGAGTACTCAATTTGCTTGAAAGAACGCGGACAGAAAGCGAATTTTTTAGTGGTCCACATAACTTTAATCTGTATTCGGCACTTTCAGTCTATTACGGATACAGCCTAGGTAACTTGGGGGATTTCCAAGCAGGGCGGAAAATGTGTGAAAAAGGCGTTCGTTTCGCCCATAAGATCGACAATGTATACAGTATAGGTTTCGCTGAGATTCTTTACGGGTCCTTTTTTACAATTAAGGGAGATGGTAAAAGTGCAGTGAGCCATCTGCAAAGTGCCGTTAAGTATGGCGAGGAAAATCAGATAATTCCATTAATTGGCCTTGCCTGGTTACGCCTTGGTTGGGGTTATTACTTAATAGGAAAGCGGGAAAAAGCGCTGGAGAACATAAAAAAAGCACTGAAGATTCAAACAGATGCTGGATTATCCATGAACTTATCTCAGTATTACTATTACTTGGGTGCAATATATTTTGATGATAATGATCTTGATGAAGCCTTGGTTAATACGCAAGAGGCATTGGAACTCGCACAGACCCTTAAAGAGAAGCATTTAGAGGGAAACGCGAGTGTTATAATGGGGAGGATTAAGGGAAGGTTAGATAAATCACAAAAACATCAAGCTGAGAAATTGATAATTCAAGGAATTCAGTTATTGGAAGAGCTAAAATTGAAGCCTTTTCTGTCCGTGTCATACATGCACTTGGGCGAATATTATGCTGAATTTGGCCAAAAGGAAAAGGCTTTAGAAGTGCTTACAAAAGCCAATGATATGTTCTACGAGATGGGGATGGACTACTGGCTACGAAGAACGCACGATAGACTTGAAAGTTTAAAATCTTAATGAAGCATTAGTATTCTGGATTAATAATCGGGTCTTTGATATGGAAGCAATTAATCTATTAAGATCCATTCCCCTTTTCACATCGTTGGAGTCTGGTGCCCTTGCCGAGCTAGCCAGTAGGTTAACACCACGGAAATACAGGCGAGGCGAGACCATCTTTCATAAGGACGATCCTGGCTCTGCACTGTACATCATCGAAAATGGGAAAGTGAAGATCACATCACCCTCGTCCGAGGGGGGTGAACTGATTCTAAATATTCTTGCTGATGGAGACTTCTTTGGTGAACTCTCCATCCTTGATGGGGCTGCTCGCTCTGCCAGTGCTATAGCCATGGAAGCTACTCAGGCCCTCGTGTTGCAGCGGGATGACTTTCTGGACGTTATCAATAAAAAACCTGATGTAGCAACTGAGATTATGTCCATACTCAGCTATCGTTTAAGGCGTGCTACCTCCTT
>JAUUZT010000042.1 GCA_030589825.1 Dehalococcoidia bacterium | reverse complement strand
GCTGCCTCATCACTGATGAAATTGAAAGGAAACATAATGGTCTCGAATCGGCCTGATTTTACAAGTTCTATAGCGGTGTCTATCTGGTGCGAACTAACACCGATATGTTTGATTCGTCCCTTTTCCTTTTCCCTTTCGGCCACAGACATAGGGCCTTCCGGTTTAAGAATCTGTTCCAGGGTTTTTGAATTACTGACATTATGAAATTGATAGAGGTCAATGTAGTTGGTTCCCAGCCGCTTGAGGCTTAGCTCCAGGTGCTCCGTGACCCCTTCTGCTGTTCGGGCTTGTGTCCTGGTGGCGATAGTGAGACTTTCCCTCTGCCCTGATATTGCCTTACCAATACGCTCTTCGCTGGTGGTATAAGCATTTGCGGTGTCCAGGAAAGTGATTCCCTGTTCTAGAACTTTCTTGACCACAGCTATTGCTTCATCTTCGGCAATTCTCTGTATTGGGATGCCGCCATATCCCAGCTTAGATACCAGCATGTTGGTCTTGCCCAGTCTTATATTTTCCATCTGGTCTCCTTTTTCTGACCTTGTTGGTTATGGTTGACTGTTAATTCTAGCTTTAAGCGCCTGGTAGAACTCTTCAGGTCCTTTCCCTATTGATAACTTCTCCATAGGGCACATATCCTTTCTGTTTGCCTGCTGTATAAAGGGGACAACCTTGTTAAAATGGTAGGCAATCCCATATTTATTCAACGTCTTCTCTGCCAGCTGGCTGCCTAAAGGACTATATACCTCCCGGCAATGTGCTTTAATGCAGAGCAGGGCAGCAGCATTTCCAGTTAGCTTGTCGAATACTACTATCTGCTTGTGCTTATTTGCAAACTCGTCAACGTAGTCCATAAGCGGAAGCAGCCTGTCTTTAGCGGATATAAATATCAGTTTCTCTCCCTCATATACATTGAGTGTATTGTCACTATCCAGAAATAGTTTGAATAATTCCGCATACATATATTGTTACTCCATTATTATTAGTCGGCTCTTTCCCATATAGCTGCCATTCCCATACCTCCACCTATACACATGGTTTCCAGCCCCCTGTGCAGTTTTCTATTTACCATGTCATGTAGCATAGTGACTGCTATACGGGCTCCTGTACAGCCGATGGGGTGCCCCATGGATATTCCACTGCCATGGGGATTGATTTGAGCAAAACTCCAGCCAAGCTCTTTCATACACCCTAATGTCTGGGCGGCAAACGCCTCGTTTAGCTCGATAAGGTCAAAATCAGAATTTTTAAGACTCGTCTTCTGATACAGTTTTCGTACTGCAGGTATTGGCCCTAACCCCATGTAGTTGGGGGCCGTTCCGGCTGATGCCCAGGCTCTAAGGGTCGCCATGGGTTTAAGTCCCAGTTCTTCGCTTTTCTCCCTGGACATCAGCACCAGCGCTGCTGCAGCATCGTTTATTCCAGATGAATTTCCGGCAGTGACGGTTCCTTCCTGACGAAATGCAGGGAGTAATTTAGCCATCTTTTCCATGGTGGTGTTCATCGGGCGCTCATCCATATTGAAGATAAGAGGAGGACCTTTTTTCTGAGGCAGGGAAACGGGCACAATTTCATTCTGAAACAAACCCTGTCGTATAGCCGAGCAGGCGCGTTGGTGGCTGAGGAAGCCAATCTCATCCTGTTCCTCCCTGGTAAATCCATAGCGGAGAGCGATTTCCTCGGCAGTGTTTCCCATATGATAACCGTAAAATATCTCCCAGAGACCATCAAATACCATGAGGTCTACCATCTCTGCCCTGGAGGTGACGTCCATACGATATCCCCAGCGAGCCTTTGGCAAGATATAGGGGGAATTGCTCATGCATTCCATGCCTCCGGCAATTACTATTTCTGCCTCGCCCAGCATAATAGCCTCGGCTCCCAGGGTGATAGACTTAAGTCCCGAGGCACATACCTTGTTTACAGTAAAGCATGGAGTCTCATTTGGAACCCCTGCATAAATGGCTGCTTGCCTGGCCACGTTCTGGCCCTGTCCTCCTTGTAGAACACATCCCATTATAATCTCGTCTAGCTGTACCTCGCGTAGCGAGGAGTCCCAGTCATAATACTTTTCTTCCAGGTTCCCTGTTGTTATTCTCTTGAGACTATCAGGTCCATAGCCAAGGAGTTCTTTCCCAGGTTTCGGTCGTAGCCCTGCCCTTTGCAGTGCTTCTCTGATTGTAAGACTGCCTAGCTTTACAACAGATTGGTCCTTCAACGCGCCTCCAAAGGCTCCAATTGCGGTTCTTACGGCACTAACTACGACTACTTCTTTCATTTTTTCTCTATTTCCCAAGTACCATTCCCGAGGGGTCGATTTCCTGACGTAATATCCTGAGGTCTTCCTCCGTAGGTATATAGCTAGTCTCGATTTTATTGGGCTCTATTATCTCAAAGCCACTACTATCCTGTACCTGAGACAGGCTTACTCCAGGGTGTAGCGAGAGTATTTTAAGTCTCTTGCTGGCTTCATCGAAGCTATAAACTGCAAGCTGCGTTATCACCCTGTATGGACCTGAGCCTTCTGGCAGTCCTGCTCTCTCTCTTGCTCCGGGTCCGTCCAGGTAACCTGGAGTGGTTAGAAAATCAACCTTGTTGACAAAGGTTCTCTTTGACTGATTTGCAATGATATAGATTAGTTTATCTGAAAAAGAGCCTACGTCATTTGCGCCACCGCTACCCGGCAAGCGAACCTTAGGTAGTTCATGGTTACCGATTACAGTGGTGTTGATGTTCCCATACATATCCATCTGGGCTGCGCCCAGAAAACCATAGTCCACGTATCCTGCCTGTGAAAGCGACATTACATCATGCATGCTGGAGGCAGCTATAGCCCTGTAGAAGGTTCGGGAATCAGCTACGGATATGGGCAACTCGCGCATAATAGGGCCAAGGCTTCCCCCTTCAAATACGATGAGTAACCGGGGGGCATGTGTTTTCTGTGCCAGCATTGTGGCTGTCATGGGTAAACCTGTGCCAACAAAAACGGCTTTTCCATCTTCCAATACCTTGGCACCGTTGCATACCAGCAGTTCTCTCATGCTGTAGTTTATTTCAGTTACCATATCTTCGATTGATTCTCCTTGCTATTCAGATATCATGAGACATTATTTATAGGAAAAAGATATCATTGGTTCTTGATAAGCTGCTCTCTTTCTAAGATATTCCAGTTTCTTCTTGCCGCCGCAGAGTTCCAGATATTGTTCGAAGTTACTTACTCCAAAAATATATTTCCGGAAATACTCTTCTACTCCCTCCTGAGTTCTGGATATTTTTAACCATTCAGCTATGTGCTCCTCGTCAAACCAGTATAGACCAGGCATCTCGGCTGGATGGGACCCATAGGGGACTTTTACTACCGCATCTACCACAAAGAAAGGTATGTTCGTTTTCCATGGTTCTTTTCGGATAAATTCATCGTCCACTATTTCCTCGGTGGTAATTATCAGTCTTCTGGCACACCTTGAAAGTTCAAAGTCTTCAATAATGATGCCGTCTATCTGGGAGTTACCATAGATATCACATCGATGGACGTGTATGAATGCTGCATCGGGATAGGCGGCTGGAATCAGATTGATTGGCTTTCCGCTGAAAGGGTCCTTGACTACTATAGAGGAGCTGTACGCACCAGTATCTGTACCAAGCAAGTTACGACTTGGGATGAAAGGTATACCCATCATACCTGCCAGCCATCTCCACTGGTAGGCAGCGTTGCTGATTTCTGCAATAACCTTACATTGACCACTCTCAACCTTTCTCCGAGAAGCTGGGGATAGCCCTCTAAGCTCATGGCCGAAGCTGTAGGCTGCCTCTACTTTATTTACACAACTTGCTCCTACCAGGATATCTATGTCATGGACTGCTGTTTTACCAGCCATTGTAAGATTACGGCGCTTCTGCCTGATTAACTCGTAGATAATAGCCATAGACACCCTGGTATGTCCGAATCCTCCACTGGCTATGAAATCGCCATCACTAACAAATTTAGAGACGGCATCTTTTACTGACATGGTCTTGTCCTTCAATTCGCGTGACTTGTTTTCTTGTACCCATCTCCTGGCTTCATCTGGATTATGCCAGCCAACAAGTTTACCTTTACCTTTTTTTAATATCTCCATTTAAATATCCTTTATCGTAAACTCAGGAGTGTAAGATTGGATGTTAGAAAGCTTGCACATATTAGTATATAGTATTGTACCTTCCGTACGAAAAAGTGACAACTTATTTTTTTATAAAAACTGTTAAGGGATGCAGTTAACTTCTTTTATAAGACATATTAGTCCAAAGGGAAGAAAGCTTAGTCCAAAGGCTCACGGGTTTTATGAGGAGACAGCATTTTTAAATAGGCCTCTTTCTTGTTATAATCACTGACCTGCGATGCGTTATTTTTTAGGTATTGATGTTGGCTCTGTCAATTCAAAGCTATCTTTAATAGATGAACGCCGTAATATCGTCTATCTGGACACTGAAAAGTTAAGTTCCGGACCTCGATTAACGGTTAAGTCTTTGATTGCCAGGCTAGCTGATAAAATTGACCTTCAGAAGATAGTTGGGGCAGGTGTATCCGGTTCGGGCAGAACGGCGATTTCAAAAGAACTGGGTTGGGCAGAGTATAGCGACTCGCTAGCAATTGCCTCCGGGCTTCTTCATTTTCACCCCGATGCTAAAACTATAATACAGATTGGTGGCCAAACATCACTGATTATTGGATTAGAAGATGGATTAAGAAAGCCATGGAAGGTCGCATCCAATCCTCTTTGTGCTGCGGGAACAGGTAGATTTCTGGAGCAACAGGCATATCGGCTTGGCATCAGTATGGAGGATATGTCCAGCCTGGCATTGAAGTCTGAAGAAGCTCCCCCGCGAATAGCTGCTCGATGTAGTGTCTTTGCTAAAACTGACCTCATCCATTTGCAACAAAAAGGAGTCTCAGTTGAGACGATGCTCCGTGCTCTTTGTGATAGCGTGGCTCGAATGGTTGCCTCATTCCGTAAAGGTCCATTTGAGGAACCAGTTTACTTAGTTGGTGGTGTTGCTGCCAATTTGGCTATAGCAAAGATGCTCAATGAAGTCATATCAGCGAGGAATGGGCATGAGACTAAAGTAAGTGTTCCTGAGAATTATCTGCATATGGAATCTCTGGGCACAGCGATGCTTTCAATGGATAAGACCTCGCATGTAACTCTGCTCCCAGAGAAAGACGAGAGAGAACGTTTTTTCCAGTTGCCCAAACTGGAGATTGTTCCTGCCAAGGATGGCAAGTTACTAAAGAAAATAGAAAAGGAGTGCACAGGTTATCTGGGGGTTGATATCGGCTCTACAAGCACCAAGGCGGTTATTCTAGATGAAACAGGCAAGGAAGTTATCGGGAAAAACTACTTGATGACTGCAGGCAGGCCAATTGAGGCAGTAAAGGAAGTCTTCAGTAATTTGCTCAAGGAAGGGGCAGATAAAATCAGGATAGAAGGAGTAGGTATTACTGGCTCGGGCAGATATCTTGTTGGCAGTTTCATCGGAGCAGATTTAATTAAAAATGAAATTACGGCGCAGAGCAGGGCTGCAGAAGACCTGGATGCTGAGGCAGATATTATTGAGATAGGGGGGCAGGATTCGAAGCTTGTCATTAAGAGAAATGGGGTAGTAATCGATTACCAGATGAACAAAGCCTGTGCTGCAGGGACAGGCAGCTTTATCGATGAACTAGCTGAGATGCTGGGAATCTCTGTAACAAATGGCGAATTCGCCGATCTGGCATTTAAAGCACCCTACACCATTGATTTAGGAACACGTTGTGCTGCTTTCATGGCTCAGGCAGTGGGCTCCGCCCAGCAGCAGGGTATGCCGTTGGAGATTATTGTTGCCAGCCTTGCCTCCGCTATAGCGAAGAATTACTTGTCTAAGGTGGTTGGTAACAGGAGTCTGGGAGATAAAGTAATTCTTACCGGTGCAGTATTTTATAATAAGGCGGTTGTCTCAGCTTTTCACGGCCAACTTGGGGATAGAGAGCTGATTGTCCCGGAGCACAAGGAAATAAGCGGTGCCATAGGGGCAGCTCTTCTAGCCAAAGAACAGATGGTGGGGCGGAAATCTAGTTTTAGAGGATTCCAAAGGGTTGTTGAAAGCAAATGTACTCTTACAAGCTTTATTTGCAAGGGTTGTGACAATAATTGCACCATTACACGGATGCAGATGTCTGGAGAAAAAGCTACCTATTATGGGAGCAGGTGTGACCGTTATGACAGCGATGCTACCCACGCTAAGAAAGAGACGCTTTTTGACAGGCGTGAGGAGATGCTCTTTCGTGAATATAAAAAGGATTCTGGCACAGGCCCCTCTGTTGGTCTTCCTCGGGCTCTCCTGGTATATGATTTTGCGCCATTGCTTATAGGTTTCCTGAATGCACTTGATGTCCGCTGCGTAATTTCCTCTCAGACCACCAAGGAGATAGTGGAGAAATCTCTTGAGTTAAGCTATGCCGATAGTTGTTTTCCTCTGAAGCTTCTTCACGGACATGCTGCAATGCTTGAAGATACTGATTATATTCTATATCCAAGTGCAATCAGGCTGGGGGCAGTAAAAGGGGACGAAAACCAGAAGTACTCCTGTCCGCTTGTTCAGGCATCTCCTTATATTATCCGTAGCGTAATTGGGCTGGAAGAACGGATGTTGACACCTACTATAGATTTTAGCCAGGGTGACGGAGATGTTATAAAGAATTTGACAGAAGTCGCCGTTAAAATGGGTTTCAGTAAAAAGCAGGGTAAGATTGCTGCCATGGCAGGTCTCAGGTCTTTAAGAAAATTTGAATTGGACCAGGCAAATCTTGGGAAGGAAATCCTGGAGGAACTTCGCCAGGGAGATAAGTTGGGAGTGGTAATATTTGCCAGGTCATATATGTCGCAGGATGCTGGGGCAAATCTTGGGATTGCCGAGAAAATGGCTCAGTT
>JAUUZT010000153.1 GCA_030589825.1 Dehalococcoidia bacterium | reverse complement strand
GCGCATCATATGTAGGCCATAGCCCAGGCAGAGGAGTAATAAAAACCCTTTAGCGCCCCTTTTTATACCAGGATGGCGTAGCCGCAATACGCCCCACATTTTTCACATCAGAATACCTGATATTGAGTTGAAGGCGAGAGAGGTTGCTGCATGATTGCAGAAAATCGATCGATCCGAGGGATACTTAACCTAATCTGGTAAAGCTGAGGTGCGCTCGTGAAAACGTGCGAACCTTTTTCTATACAAAGCTAATGCCCGGTTAGAAGCTGAAATTGAAAAAGGAAGGAATACTTTATGCTAGACACCAGGTTCAAATGCAGTACTTATATCTTATAACTATATATTGTGTCTGATTAAACGTTCTTACCATTGACACTAAAGATTGGCAGGCCTATATTCATTACAAAGGTAGTAAGGAGCAGGGATGAGGAAGCTGTCAGTCATACTAGCATTTTCGATTGTTCTTGCCTTTATCTTCGGCAATATTGGCTGCGATTCTGACCAGGTAACACTTGCACCCACATCTACATCTATATTTACACCTACATCTACGCCACCACCTACTACGCTTGCTCCAACAGATACGGCAACTCAAACACCATCGCCGACAGCGACTGCAAAGCCAACCGTTTCCCCAATGCCTACGGAAACAGTTTTATTCCTAGAAATCTCGCAGCCCACTGATGAGGCGCAAGTAAGTACAAGTCCCATTCTAATTACAGGCAGAACAATCCCTGATGCTGTAGTTAGCTTGTTAGTAAATGAAGAAATAGAAATAGCCGACGTAGATCAAAACGGCAACTTCAGCGTTAATATCTACCTGGAGGAAGGGCCAAACCTTGTGGAGGTCATAGCTAGCGATCAATATGGGAATGAGAATTCAGTTATTATTGTAGTCAGTTATGTACCTTAAAATTATTAGTGCCGGATACCTGACAAAATCACAACTTTTTCGTTATTAATATAAGAGGAACATGCTGGACAGGAAAGAAGGTGAAGAAAATGAAGGCGTTTCGTAATATCTGCATCTTTTTGCTCGTGATTAGCCTGATGCTGGTCAGTGCAGGCACGGTTTTTGCCAATGGACCTTTTGACAACGGCCAGGGCAAAGGCCCCCAATATCATGGGGAGAGACAGGGTTTTTCTGGAAATGTAACTTCAGTCGATGACGGAAATGTCACCTTAATTACAGGGCAGGGATGGACGGTTACCGTTGCCTTGAAGGATGAGTTCAGATTTAAGATTCCGAAAGTACTCAATCGCTGGGAACTGGGTAACATTACTGACTTCGCCAGTCATCTTGAGGGTGGAAGTCTTGACTCACTACTGGGCAGGAGAGTGGTCGTTCTGGCTTACAATATCGAGGAAACCACCCCACCTGACACATTTTACGGTGACGTCCTGAAATTCATGGTCCTCCCGGTACCAGGAGAACCGTTGCACGCTCACCATGCAGGAATTGTTACCGACCCTCCTAATGGGTACATTACTATCGTAGATGTGCATGATGTAAGCCACACCTTTATCATAGACGGTGACACTTTCTATCGCCCTCAGGGCATCGACGATTCGGATATTACACCTGATAGCTTTGTGACAGTAATTACGACTGGCGGAGAGCCGGACGTTGCCAAGGCTATTGTGCTGCATAAACCGAAACCCGAGGGTTGGCCGAACCCGGGCTCATAATATCATCTTAGAAGCAGCGTGCATGCTGAAAGCATAATTTCATGCATACATGCTGCTTGATGGTTCTTACATTTGTGAAAAATAAACATCTTCTCATGCTTAAAATCTCGAATACCCCCTCAAGAATGAAGCTGTGACAGATGATAGAAAAAATTAGGGAAAGTGAATTCCGGATTCTTACTTTGCGACTGTCGGCTGGTCATGATTTAGGGAAATATTCCTTTTTTACGCAGTAGAAAAGTAGACTATATTATAAGATATAGCTGGTATATCATCGTTTATAGAAGGAAGGGTATAAAATGAAAAAGGCGATCTTTGTCATGTTGATTGTTGTTGGACTCGTGATTTCTACAACAGTCACAGTTTTTGCTGGCGGCGGTCAGGTTCGGGGAGACAATGGACAAGGTGAAGTGAATCAAGTACAAGTACAAGATCCACCGCCTTTTCAGTAATCTAACTCAACCATAACTCCGGTTTCAGTGGACAGGGCGGTAGTACGAGGATTGGGGAGACACGCAATAATTATGGTGCAGGCCCAGGCTAAGGCGCTGGCTGGGGCTAGCCAAGCAACGATATGGGGCTGTATCGGAAGCTGCAGATGGGGCCAATAGCAAAAAGGAGGCTAACAAAAAGCTTCCTTTTTCGCATAGCAGCTAAGTAGGTTCCATTTCGATATAAAAAAAGGGCCACCTTCAACACACGCAGACCTTCATTTTTTGGTCTATT
Source organism: Dehalococcoidia bacterium (assembly GCA_030589825.1). Classification (GTDB taxonomy): domain Bacteria; phylum Chloroflexota; class Dehalococcoidia; order GIF9; family AB-539-J10; genus JAUUZT01. The sequence continues at coordinate 1,227 of JAUUZT010000153.1, read as the reverse complement.
AGCTTTCCCCTTCTGTCGCCCCTTTTTATATCAGGATGGCATAGCCGCAACATGCCCTACATTTCCCCAGTTAGATTACCGGATATTGAGGTGAGGACAAGCGAGGTTGCTGCATGATTGCAGAAAATCGATCGATCTGAGGGATACTTAACCTAATCTGGCAAAGCTGAGGTTTGCTCGTGAAAGCGTGCGAACCTTTTTCTATACAAAGCTAATGCCTAGTTAGAAGCTGAAATTGAAAATGGAACCGTTGTGCAGTACTGGTAGCTACGTGCCTTGGAACAGGCGGGTTCAGGTCAATCTTGGTTAGTGGAGGCCAGCCATGGTTAGAATTGAACCGACTGTTGCCATAGTTTTTCTCCTCTATTTGATTGCTATATAATCAAATATGTATTACAACCAATTCATTATCTACATCTGGAGGCGCTTGATATGAAAGTATTAGCGATCTGCGGTTCGCCGCGAAAAGGAAACACGGAGTGGATGCTGCGAAAGCTGCTGGAGGGGCTGGATAGCGCTGAAGTCGATACCGAACTGGTATTGCTTCGAAAACTGAATATAAAGGGATGCGATGGCTGTCTGGCCTGCGAGGCCGGAGGAGAGAATAGAGAGGGCATTTGCAGGATTGAAGACGATATGCAGCAGTTATATGCCAAGCTGCTCGATGCGGATTGCATGGTATTCGGGACACCCGCATATTTCGAAATGGTGTCGGGCCAGCTTAAGACATTCATGGACAGGACCTGTCCCATCTGGACAAAGCTGTCAGGAAAACCGATTGCGGGCGTTGCTGTGGCGGAGGGGGGAATCGGGCAGGCAATTCGAAACCTGCGTACTTATGGCAAAGTATGCGGCATGCGATGGGTGGGATCGGTTACCGCTCTGGCGAAAACGCCGAAGGAGGCATCGAAGAACCCTCGAATAGAGAGAAGGCTTAGGATTCTTGCCGAAAAAATAACCGGCGCTCTTAAAGCATCATAGAACTTGTTGTATTGGCAAAGGCAAAGTATGATTGATACTTGCTTTATCCCTTCCCTATCCTAAATACCTTGGTGCCGCAGCTAGGGCATACACCCTTCGTAGCTGGCTTCTTGTTCTTCATGGTGATCTGTTGCGGGTTCTTGATTTCCACCTTCTTCCGGCACTTCATGCAGTAGGCTTGCATTGGTACACCTCCCATTATTGTTGTATGGAGAATAGAATATTGGCTATCGAAATGTCAACAAG
>JAUUZT010000064.1 GCA_030589825.1 Dehalococcoidia bacterium | reverse complement strand
CTGTAGAATTACGTGATGGTGATAAGCACAGATATGCGGGACTTGGAGTATTAAAGGCCATTGAACATGTGAATGGGGATATAGCTTCGGCAGTAATCGGTATGTCAGCTTTAGAGCAAGAGCAAATAGATAGAAAGCTAATTGAATTGGATGGTACAGATAATAAAAGCAGGCTTGGAGCAAACGCAATTCTTGGAGTATCTCTAGCCGTAGCTAAGGCTGGGGCTAACTTCCAGAGCTTGCCGTTGTATCGATATTTAGGTGGTGTAGAGGCTAATTTATTACCAGTCCCTATGATGAATATTTTGAATGGTGGCAAGCATGCACTTAATTCCACAGATTTTCAGGAGTTCATGGTAATGCCTGTGGGAGCTAACAGTTTTTCTAAGGCTGTTCAGATGTGTAGCGGTATTTATCATTCCTTGCATATGGTGCTTAAAGATAAAGGATTAAATACTAACGTTGGTGATGAAGGAGGCTTTGCTCCTGTACTATCTTCCAATAAGGAGGCATTGGAGCTGATACTAGCCGCCATCGATAAAGCGGGATATAAGGCAGGGGAAGACTGTTTTCTTGCCCTCGATCCGGCCTCGAGCAGTTTCTATGAGGATGGTAAATATGTTCTGGCCATAGAAGGAGTTACCCTTAGCTCTGAGGAGATGGTTGATTATTATGTTGACTGGGCTTCAAAATATCCTATTATCAGTATTGAGGATGGCTTGGCGGAAGATGATTGGCAAGGTTGGGCATTACTTGAAGCCAGGTTAGGAGAAAAGGTTCAGCTTGTAGGGGATGATCTTTATGTAACCAATATTAAACGTATTGAGAGAGGAATTAAAGAAAAAAGTTCCAACTCAATTCTTATCAAACTAAACCAGATTGGTACGCTTAGTGAGACTCTTGCAGTTGTTAAAAGAGCAGGAAAGGCGAAATGGACAAGTGTTATCAGCCATCGCTCTGGTGAGACTAGTGATACTACCATAGCTGATTTAGCTGTTGCTGTTGATGCAGGGTTTATCAAGGCTGGAGCTCCTTGTCGTAGTGAGAGGCTTGCTAAATATAATCGCCTGCTTGAGATAGAAAATGAACTGGGAGAAATTGCTTGCTACGCTGGAAAAGAGGCCTTTTATAATCTTGGGATGTAAAATATGCGAATAGTAGCAGGAGTTTATCAGATCAGGCTTCCATTTCCACAAAGCGTTCCTGGTTATACCAATGTGTATGTAGTTGAAGGGGAAAAAGGAAATATACTAATAGATTGTGGTTGGGACTGGCCAGGTGCTCTTTGGGCTTTTCGAGAAGGAATGAGAAATGACTCACTGAAGTTTCAGGATATTAACTGGATTGTGATTACACATACTCATCCCGACCACTATGGATTGGCAGGTAAATTAAAAGAGCTATGTGGAGCTAGAGTTGCTATGCATAGATTAGAAGCAGAGCTTGCTAACTCAAGGTATGAGACATCCGCAGTGTTGCTCAATGAAATGTCAGAGGAACTTAAAAAAAATGGAGTGCCCCAAGATGAGTTAACTGATATGAGGGATGCCTCCTTATGGATGCAGAAATTTGTTTCCTCTTGTCAACCTGAGATTATCTTGGACGAAGGCGATAAAATTTCTAATGGCACCTTTGAATTTGAAGTATTACGTACGCCGGGGCATTCACAGGGGCACATATGTCTTTATGAACCTACTAAAAAATGGTTATTTTCGGGAGACCATGTTCTTTTCCAGACTATGCCTCACATAGGTCTTCATCCCCAGTCGGAAGATAATCCTCTAGAGGATTATCTTAAATCTCTAAACAACTTGGAGGCAATGAAAACAAACTTTATTTTTCCGGGACATGGTCCTGTGTTTAATAGCTTAAAATTGAGAACTGCTGAAATATTGCAACATCATGATCAAAGAAGGAAAAATATTTTAAAGGTGTTAGATGGAGGGATGAAAACAGCCTATCAAATAGCCGTCGAAATTCCATGGAAGGATAGGTCAAAGGCTGGTAAATTTAACGAGTTGACTTCTCTGGACAGGCGATTAGCTATTTTACATGTTATGGCTCACCTGAAGTTGTTGGATTCTGAAGGTGAATTGGGGAGGATTGAGCAAGAGGGTTCTTATGTATATCTTAAAAAAAGTTAGCTTATTTCTATTATAAAAAAATATTAATGAAATAATGGCAGAAATTAATGGAGGAACAAGATAAAATGGTAACAAAGATAGGTATTAATGGTTTTGGTCGTATTGGTAGGTTGGCTTTTAGGGCTATAAATCAGCGATATAGAAAGGAAATGGAGGTAGTAGCAGTTAATGACCTTACTGATGCCATGACCAATGCACATCTTTTAAAATATGATAGTAGCTATGGCCGTTATTCAGGTAAAGTTGAGGCTAAAGGATCTTCAATAATAATTGAGGATAGAGAGATGAGGGTTTTAGCTGAACGTGACCCTGCAAAGATACCTTGGAGCGATTTTGGAGTAGATATAGTGATTGAATCTACAGGACTTTTTACTCAGGCGAGTAAAGCAGCAGCTCATCTTCAAGGTGGTGTTAAAAAAGTAGTAATTTCTGCACCTGCTAGCGATGAAGATATTACCATCGTTCTTGGGGTTAATGAGAATAAATATGATCCTGCTAAGCATAACATTATATCTAATGCATCATGCACCACTAATTGTATTGCTCCGGTGGTTAAGGTTCTTCACCAGAACTTTGGTATAGTTCATGGTCTTATGACTACTGTTCATTCTTATACGAATGACCAGAAGATTCTGGATGTGTTTCATAAAGATTTACGTCGGGCGCGTGCTGCCGCCATGAATCTTATCCCTACGACTACAGGGGCTGCCCGTGTTGTCGGCGTGGTTATTCCTGAATTGCAAGGGAAACTAGATGGAATCGCTATGCGAGTACCTACTCCCAGTGTTTCTATAGTTGATTTCGTAGCTAACTTAAATAAGACAGTAAAAGTTAATGAGGTTAATGAAGCCTTTCGTAGGGCTTCAGAAGAGGAACTTAAAGGGATATTGGCCTATTCCGATGAACCACTGGTAAGTATGGATTTCAAAGGAAATCCAGCTAGCTCAATTTTTGATGCTTTGACTACAATGGTTATGGATAAAACTATGGTTAAGGTTCTTGCCTGGTATGACAACGAATGGGGTTATAGCTGTCGTATTGCTGACTTGGTTAATTATATTGCTAGCAAAGGTCTATAGTTCTGTAAACTATTGTTTATCTGCTGGTTGGGAAATTTCTTGTCTTTGTATTTTTTATCTCTATCCTGATTGAAATATCATAGGGTATTGCGGAAGTTGGAATGGATGGTATATGATGCTATAGGAATAAATGACAGGAGGTGGGATATGTCTTCTTCAAAAGATAGCACTGGGTTGTCACCTAATGTAGCGGGGTTACTCTGCTACGTTGCTGGCTGGATATCGGGTATAGTATTTCTGATAATTGAGAAAGATAGCAAATTTGTGAAGTTCCATGCACTACAGTCTATCGTAACATTTGGTATATTGACTGTTGTTCAAATAATTCTATCTTTTATCCCATTTATTGGATGGGTTCTTGTTCCGCTGGTTTGGATATTAATGGTTGTTTTGTGGATTATTCTTATGATTCGAGCATACTCCGGTGTGATGTGGAAATTGCCATTGGTGGGCAACTGGGCTGAACAGCAAGCCAATAAAGGGTAATCTGAGGAATTCAGGATTATAGTTAATAAGTTTCTTTAAAGCTCTTATATAACAGAGGAACTACTCAAGAGTTATACTAGCTAGTAACGTCACAGTTAGAGCAAATAGCCTGCTTGATAGCTATTAACATAAACCTTTCCCCTCATCTTTTCGTTTTCCTATATAATAGGCGTCGTTAAGATGTCTAGTGAACAGGATATTGTAGATAAAGCAGTCAAAGGGGATAGAAATGCCTTTGCACAGCTTTATGAAAAACATTTCGATAGAATCTATCGATATGTTTACATACGATTGGGAAATAAGGTGGAAACGGAGGATTTGACCCAGGATGTATTTATCAGAGCTTTGGAAGCTATTGGTTCCTATAAGTGGCGTAACTCTCCATTTGCTGCATGGCTATATCGAATAGCGCATAACCAAGTGATTGATTATTTCAGGAAGCATGGTAAGGTAGAGAAAATGCCCTTAGAAGACGATAATATATTGATTGGAAAATCTGATCCTGCATTCACTGCGGAGAATGAACTTGAAATCGAGAGGATGATTGATGGTATTAATAGACTGACTCCAGCTCAAAGAGAGGTAATTTCCCTTCGCTTTGGTGCACAGTTATCTATTGCAGAAGCAGCTAGGACTCTTGGGAAAAATGAGGGAACAGTGAAGGCTTTACAATACAATGGCATTCTAGCATTAAAGAAAATGTTATTGGTTGGTGAATGAAAATGACTCGAAATAAAGCAGAAATCTTTAATAGTTGCCTTGAACGCATGTTTGAAGGTGCAAACATTGAAGATTGCCTAAGGGCATATCCTGAACAGGCTAAAGAACTGAAACCTTTGCTGAGAGCAAGTCTCGCTATCAGACAGACATCTTTGAATATTCACCCTGATTATCACTTTAAATCCATCGTTCGTTCTCACCTTCAGATTAGGGCAGAGAAAATGCGGCGAAAAGAACATAAGGCAACGTGGTTTTTTAATCACTACAAACGGTTAACTGTAGTCATGGTTAGTGTTATGGTTGTATTTCTTGTTGGGGGAGGAGTTTTATTGGCCTCAGTAAATGCCTTGCCTGATGAATCTCTTTATCCAATCAAACTTGCTGGGGAACAATTGAAATTGGCTGCGACTTTCTCGGAAATAGGCAGGGCGAAAATTCACGTTCAATTTGCTGAGCGCAGGGCAGATGAGATGGTAGAGATGGCCTTACAAGGTGAAAGAGATATAGTTTCTTCTTTAACGGCACAAATAACTGCTCATATAGATAGCGTAAGTGAGATATGGGAATCCCCCGTTATGCAGGGAGAAAGCACCAATGTGTTTGCTCCAGCTGAATTACCTGAATCAGTAGGGCTAAGGACCTCTGACGAGGATAAAAGTGCAGTGGATTTAGAGGGAATACTAGACAAAAGCCGTAAGGAAACCTTATATATGTTACAGGCAGCTTTATATACAGTTCCTGAAGATATAAAGCCGATTTTAGAACAGGCTATTGAGAATTTAGGGAATGACTATAGTGATGCAATTTCAATTGTGAAAACTGGCTAAAGTTACATTTTAATTAAATGTGATAGAGTGTTGTGGACTAGGAGTATAATAGGTATCGTAATTAATATGGCAACAGAAGTTTTTTACCGGAAGTGGCGTCCACAGAGATTGGCAGATGTTATGGGACAAGATCCTGTAATTCAGACTTTGCGGTATGCAGTAGAGAAGGGAAAGGTGGCTCATGCCTATATTTTTTGTGGTCCTCGAGGTACAGGTAAAACAAGCACAGGCCGAATATTAGCTAAGGCAGTCAATTGCCCTAATCAAGTCAATGGTGAACCATGTAATGAGTGCCAGATGTG
>JAUUZT010000077.1 GCA_030589825.1 Dehalococcoidia bacterium | reverse complement strand
TACCTAAAGACCTACATGTAATATCCAATTATATTTACTTGAAGTAATTTTCTCTCTAATATATTGCTCACCTCCTCGCAAGAAAATGCGTTCAGACCATCAGCCAAGGCAGGCTAGTTTATTTTATTCAAAGTAGCTCGCTAACTAACCGTCGGTATGATTCTTACAATAATCATAATGTCTATATTAGCATACACGCAAATACAAATTTTGCAGTCTACGGAGAATAGTCTGAACGCCGTAACAGGCAGGCAAAGGTTCTGCGGAAGGTGTGGGGGTTACAGGGCAAGCCAGTCTCTTTTTGCAGTCTACGGAGAATAGTCTGAACGCCGTTCTTGTTGATGCCCCAGATGTTACCGCTGGGCTTGTACTGGGCAAGCCATTCCTTCAAGTACTTTTCTGTCAATTCTCCAAAGGAGGCATACGCCTCTTTTCTGCCCTTCCCTACTACCCTCACTATACGACTAGACCAGTCTATTCTGTCTAATGTTATTCGGAATAACTCTCTTGATAACAAAGGTGCAGTATATGTCTAATAATTAGGATGCAACCCTAACCATTACTCTTTCATTGAGGCCGGTTATTACTTTGGTATATCCAGTCAATATCTTGTCCAAGTCATCATCACCGGTATCTATTAATAGAGGATTACATCCTAACGAAAGGATTTTATTCTTAGTAGCGACGACTATAATATTATCCTTACCTACTTTCCTGATTACTTTAGAGCTTATTTGCTGGTTACCTCTACCAAATACATAACCCTGCCCACCGATTACGGCTACTATTATCTTTGTTTTTCTGCCTTCAATCAGTTTCAGTAATTGAGTCTCATTCAGGTCTAACCCGGCTAGATTTCTTTCATAAACGGCATCGATGCCCAATAATGTGTTTTTCAACCCGAGTTTTTCCATAATACTTCTTGTTGTTGTTCCCGGACCGATTATGTAGAGGTAATCATCGTGCATATGTTCTATGATATCGCAAGCAATGGCGTCCATAACCGCTCCTTCTCCAGCATTACTGCCCGCTTTGGCACTTTGAACCAATCGTCTCTCATATGGAACTTTGAGATAACCATACAACCTGGTAGAGAGCCTATCTTCTCTAAAAGCCTGCTCATCAATATCCATAACCTCTGCTTCACGAAGACGAATCCCTGATAACTCTCTCATTAAGTACATTGCCGCTAAATCACCAGCATTTTGGGGAGTCGTTGCATATACCGCCGAATGAATCTTAACGCCCGTTGGTATGCCTAAAACCGGTATCTTATCACCAATAACATTGTAAATATCCCTGGCAGTTCCATCTCCCCCGGCAAATAGCAAAAGAGCTACTTCGGATTTCAGCATTTCTGTGGCGGCATTTTCAGTGTCACATGATGTTGTATTACCCCTTTTTATTGAACCGATAACAGTCGGGGTAAACTGGCATTCTTTAGCCTCATCCTCTCCCATCTCGAAGGGATATGTTATTAACTCAATGTTATCCTTAATGCGGTTAATTCTCTTTAGTGCAGTAACTGCTAGTCCTGGTGATTCTGGCTCAGCCCCTAACTGCCTTGCCTTTTCAAGTATATCATCACCATCGCTCCCCTTAAGCCCAACTCGACCACCCATTCCCGCAATAGGATTTACTATGAGACCTAGTTTCCTCTTCTCCAAATCACCCATCCCCCTTATCTAACTGCTATCACTCTTATCAACTCCCTTTCCTTTTCCTGAGATATGCTCTCCAGGTCATAGCCCATCTTTGTGGGTCATCTAAAGCATCTACATCAATCCGGTGTATCGTTGAATTATGAGGTGCTGTTTTCACGATCTCAGGGTCTGAGTATGCCTCCTTGGATATTTGTCGCAGTGCTGCAGCCCAATAATCACAATCCTCCTTAGAATATGTTTCACACGGCTCAGGAGTCATAGGCTCCGGAATTATCCAGGGGTGATGGCTTGGGAAATAATTCTGTATACCAAAATCTACCAGCCTAGCCGTCACATCAATAGTTCCCACCCCGGTATCTTCTTTCAATTTCTCCAGACTATATCGGCACTGGTCTAACCTGAATTTTCCTTCAGCATAAGGTTTTGTTATTCCAGGAATGGCTAAGAGCAACTTTTCAAGATAGTTATTATTCATTACAGCTACATGTGCCGCTTCCAATAAACCCTCACCCCCCATAGCCATTGTCCAGGCATACGACTTCAGAACAACCTCAATATTGCCAAAGAATTCTCTAACCTTCCCAATACTGTAGGGTCTGTCGTAATCAAGGTGATACTTCTCCCCATCAAATGTTACTAGCGGCGTTGGCAGGAATTTCACTAGTTCCTTCTGAACTCCATAAGCCCCACAGCCTGGCCCAAAACATCCGTGTGGCGAAGAGAATGTCTTATGTAAGTTAAAATGACAGGCATCAAATCCAGCGTCTCTTGCCCTGGCTACACCCATGATACCATTGAGGTTAGCTTGATCGTAGAAGCACAGTCCACCTACGTCATGAACAGCTTTCACATACTCTTCAACTCTGGGGTTGTAGATGCCGGTATCTTCAGGATTGGTTATCATTAACCCAGCAGTATGTTCCGAACACGCCGCCTTAAGAGCCTCAAAATCAGGATAACCATTCTTATCAGGCATTAAACTTATCACCCTAAAACCAACTGTGGCCGGGGTTGCCGTATCACAGGGATGCGAAAAAATGGTAGTAATTACTTCATTTCTCTGATCAAGCTCTCCATTAGCATCATGATAAGCGCTCAATACATAAGCATTAGTGAATGTAGCATGAGCACCACCCCCAGGCTGAAAGGTAAATTGGTCCATTCCAGAGATTTCCCGACATATTAAATCAAATTTATATACCATCTCAAGAATACCCTGGATCGTGTCTTCATCCTGGGATGGGTGTATTTCGGTCATCTGAGGCATCCTGGCCAATATTTCGTTGACCTTGGGACTGTATTTCATGGTGCAGGTTCCATGGCCTATATCAATGTTTTCTTCCATGCCGAGAGTCTCCTGAGTCAGATGGAGAAAGTGTCTCAAGGCCTGTGGCTGTGAAATCTCTGGAAGTCTTGGCAACTCCTGCCTCCTCATCACTGCCGGTATATAAGATCCAGCATCACCAACCGCTACTTTTATTTCCTCTTCAGTTTGTGGTATAAGGATTCCCCTTTCTCCTTTACGCCCCATCTCCATAATAATAGGCTCACTCCAAACCGGGGCATGGTACTTCCTTAATCTCACTTCTCCTTTCATTTAGCCAGCACCCCCCTTAACGCATTAGTCAGCTTTTTTATATCATCCTGGCTGTGCATCTCGGTAACACAGTAAAGGGCGCTAGCGCCCAACTCAGGAAATTCCTTCGAGATATCCTTTCCCCCAAAGATATTATGCCCTAAAAGGGCCTTATTGATATCTTTCACAGTTTTACCTGTCCCATCAAAATTCACCACAAATTCCTTAAAAATATTCGGCCCAAAGATAACCTCGACACCTTTTACCTCAGATAGTAGTTTAATAGCATAATGCGACTTTTGTATAATAAGCTCACCAATCTCCTTAAAACCGCTGGGTCCCATTAATGTCATATAGACAGCAGCACCTATAGCCCACAGATTTGAAGTAGTTCCTACAAAATCTTTAGATTGGGATCTTATTTGTCCCTGGTCATCTCTTACCACATAACCAGTTCTATCCCAGGTAGACCAACCAAATCCGTATTCCCCCTCCTCTATGGTATTGGTTATACTTACTAGAAGTCCTGGGTATTCGGCTACATACTTCTCTTCATCTCTGCTGGCAATAAATCCAAGCATACCCCCACCACAGTTCATGTGTATGCCGAGAGGTTGAGCGGTACCAACTACTATATCGGCGCCGTAATCAGCAGGCGCCAACAACACACCCAGCGAGATAGGGTCAACGCCTACTATGCTCAGTGCTCCGTTAGTGTGTGCTATCTCAGAGATTTTCTCACCCTGAGCTTCAATGAACCCCAGATATGACGGGTTCTCAATATAAACAGCCGCCGTTCTTGGCGAAATCTTGTTCTCTAAATCCTCAAGGTCAAGCAAGCCGGTCTTGGCATCATAACTAATCAGCTTGACTTCTATGTGCCCCGGCATAACTGCCGGCTGACAAAAAGTCCTTATCGTTGCCAGTCTGTCGGGGCTGACTGTCCCTGGGACTAAAACCTCACTCCTGCCAGTTATTCTGGAAGCCATACGGACCGCACAACCAGCAGCCGTACCCCAGCTATAAATAGGGAGACACACTACATCCATGCCCACAAGCTCACCCAACTGGCTTTGGTACTCAAAGAGTAGCTGGAATTTCCCCAAATCCGAATATGGTTCGCCAGCATATGCCGTCAACACCTCAGAGCGTCCAACAATTTCATCGCAGACTGCGGGAACATAGTGCTGCCAACAGCCACCACCCAGGAAGTTTAAGTTCTCCTCACATGTCTTATTCTTCAAAAGTATACTCATTACATGTTTTTTCAACTCACTTTCGGCTAAGAATGGCCTGGGTAAATCCAACCTTCGCTTAAACCTTAGCTTCTCAGGGATTTCCTGGTAAAGTGCCTCAACATCCTCCACCCCTATGCTTTTTAACATTTCCGCCTTTACCTCAGGAACGGAATTCGGAATATACGGATGAATAAACGAATTCCCTTCTGCCATAATCATACCTCCACAGTTTTTTAATTAGCCTAGCCTGCTGGATATTTCGGAAAGCGACTCTGGGAAAATTGAGTTCCTCATTAAGAATATCATTTTCAGGTATAGGAAACCACTTCCCCAAGAGACGTTGCCGTTTTGTGCTTCGGCTGATATAATAGCTACGGTTGGATGATTTTGTGGCTTGTGGCGCATTCGTCTAGGGGTTTAGGACACCTCCCTCTCAAGGAGGAGATCACCGGTTCGAATCCGGTATGCGCTACCAAACTTGACTTTTATAGTACTCATTTTTATAATATTCCAGTTGTCTCCCTTCTTGAGAGAACGGTTTCGAGAGGT
>JAUUZT010000091.1 GCA_030589825.1 Dehalococcoidia bacterium | reverse complement strand
GCAATATACGGCATTTTTTGATCATAACGAATTGACTGAGAAAGAGGTTGGTGAATAAGAACAAGGCTCATTCCTATTACCGCAAGAAAGCCAGCGATGAAAACCTCAAGGCCTTGAACGATGGGATAGAGACCAAATGACATGCATAGCAGGATATAAGGATACAGGAAATGTGTTACTAGGCCATCAAAATACATACCTTCTGGAGATGATTGTTTATTGTATCTGGCGATTTCGCCATCTACACAATCAAAAATCAAGGATAGATACAGTACTGATAAGCCAATGAACCAATAGAGTGGCTGACTGTTTAAAAAGAATATACCTGCAGTAATTCCAATCAGAAGGGACGTCAGCGTTGCCTGGTTTGCTGATAACCCCAGGATTAGGCAAAGCCGTGTAAGACGTATCGAAATACGGCGGTTTATATACTTTGCAGCCCATGGTTGTGGATGAAATTTATTATATCTATCTTTAAGGCAAATATATTTCAGCTCTTTTATTGACTCAACCATTAGTTATAAGTACTTAGCATATCCCTAACTTTCTTGTCAGTAATATATCATTTATTCAATAAAACATACTATAGCTTAATATAAAAAAAGTCATAGTATTATCAAGCTGATAAGTATCAGGGAGTTGGTGTAGTAATAGAGCTCGAAGCGCTAGCCTCCAGTTCTATATTATTGGTAGCAGTCACTATAATGTCGAAGGTTTGTCCACAATCTGCAGGACTCTCAATATAGTGATGGAAATTCGTAGCCTGTATAAAACCAGAGTTGTACCATATCTCTCCATTTACCAGCAGTATTACATTGGACAGGGGATAATCTCCCCCGGTGAGATCCTCTGCCTCAAACGATATCATTATATTGCTGTAGCATTCTGTATCGACTACGGTACTTTCAGCATGCACTTCAACTCCAACATAGAGCACTTCTTCTGGTGTTGGTGGCGGAGGCTCCTCCTCGTAAGGAAGAACAAAGACGGCTGCAGTATCGAAGTCGGAGACAATCACGCTGTAATCCTTGGAGCAATGAGCTTCAGCGTCTACCTGATTCAGGTTTATACCAGGTTCATGGGCGATGGCATCGAACTCAATGGACAGAGAATCACCTGGTGACAACGGCCCAATATCGGATAAATCCCAGGTAAGCTGTGTGCCAGATCCCAGTGGCATGACATTATCAGGTGGTCGGGAAAGTATTTGTCCATCTATTTCCATGATTGTCGAACCTGCAAACTCAAGGCAGGAGGGGAGGGAGTCAGCCAGACTAACATCCACTATATCACGGCATTTGCCAGTATTTTCTATCTCTATCAGGAAAGTGACTGGTTGGCCAGGAGAAACAACCATTTCATCTACCCAGCCTCCTTCGGAATCCCAGACATACTTTTCTACGTCTATGTCGGGTTTACAGGGGCACTTGCAGTCGCACCACTGGTTATCCTCCCATGGTTTCTGTCCTTGCTTGTTTTTATTGTTGTTTTCTTTGACACTGTTCTTTCCCGACTCATTCGCTTCCATAGGGTCTACCCCGTCAGGGGGATCGGTTGTATCCGAATCCTCATCTCCCATTGCCCCAGCGAGGCCTTCGGTGTAAACACCCCCACCGGGATATGTGGCCCAGGATTCGGTATTGGTTGAGGTACCAACCACCGCCCTTCCCTCTCCGGTTACGCCGGGCACGTCGAAGTTGCCTGCGAAACAGGACTCCAGTATCACAGAAACATGGCAGCAGGCTCCAGCCATGTCGCAGTCCTGGTCAGGACAGGCAGGAATTTTATTTAGAAAGTCCTCCAGGCTGTTGTCTTTACCATCGTCCTTGGCTCCGTCAGTCGGCTTCATTACTTCCTGTGTATGACCACTGGTATTTTTAATGGCAATGCCGCCGCTTTTCTTGCCATGTCCGCAGATATATATAAGGACATGGTCACCACATTTAACCGCAGTGGCAAGCTGGTCAAAAGCGTTACCAATATTTGCCAGGGAGGTCTGACTGTTACCCGATTTGCCTGGACCGAGACTACCACTCGATGTATAACCCTGGTCGCCAGTAGCCCCTTCCATGGTTTCGGTAGAAGCCTGAACGATTGGCGTTCCGTTCGCCAGGTCCTTGCTGGTGTCACCACAATTGATAGTGATGACATGATAGTTAATGTCGTAACCACAGGGGCCCTTAGCAGGACCCGCAGGAGGTGCCCCACCACCACCACCACCCGGAGGTGGCCCTCCACCAGGTGGCTTTCCAGCAACTGGTGGCCATTTAATAACACGTTCTGGAAACGGTGGTTTTTCCATAAGGAAGACAAAATGATCTTCTACTTCACCATACTTGAACTCTCCGCTGCCGTCCCATCCTCCTACACTGGAGTAGGCTGTTTCATCTATCTTGTTTCTGGAAAGCAGTATCCTCATCCATACGGGAGAGGGAAGTGTGCAACCTTTACCCCAGGCAAAATCGGGAGTCATTATTGTTTCAGAGGAACCAGGACTGACATTTATCTCCATATTGGTCGTTACCCACTCTGCTCCACATGTACCATTACTCCAGTTACCGCTCTGGTCAAAGTCGATAAGTATGTTGACATAACGATTTTGTTCAGGGGCTGAGTTACTTACAGAGACGATGAAAGCCAGCCTGGCATTAAGGCCATCCTGGACGACAAATACTCTTTCGTCACTGTCCGAATCTACCAGATTGGGAACTCCATCCGAGTCGTTGGGGTCATTGGCATCCTTCTCGGCGCTTACCTTTGTTCCCAGCGTTTCCTCTCCTATATTGAGTGTATGGACTCCGGGATTACTGAAATTACTGTTGGCAGTGTTGAACAGCGTGGGGAAATGTCCCGTGATACCGTAGTAAGCATCCTGACCATCAGGGGCATCACCGAAGTCGGCTCTTGGTGCTGTGCTGTCATTACCAGATACAGATACAGACCTGTCCAGGACAGAATAGAGATTGATTAGATGTCCCCTGTTCAGTTTATCTTCGTCCCACATGGAGACTCCATTTATTTCTGGTGGCCAGCTTTCATGAACAACATCCCAGGACATTGTAGTGGTATCCATGAAAACATATCTGCAATCATGGGCGAAGAAAGCTCCGGGATTGTCATCTATGAAGATGAACCATGTATTGTCATCTATGGGATATTCCTCTCCGCTTTCAGAGCTGACGATATCGCCTTTCTTCAAAGGGGAAGAGGGCATGTATGCCGATATGTTTCCTTGTGAAGAGGCGGGGGTCACGATGTCACTCACCAGAATCTCGATTGGATCAGTTTTAGATGCATTGGAAGGAGTATGTGTGGGTGTTGGTAGAGATGGGACACATCCAACGACTGTGATGGCAATCAGCAAGATGAGGATAAAATGAACGACCAGCTTACTGTTAAGGGCTATTATTTTTCTGTTAGCTCCAGTCATCGGCTTAACCTCCCCTTTTTATTAGACCTTGCTCTAAACCATCTGTCTGCGATGGGTGGGGTTATTTAAGTAATACTACTGGTAACAAGTCCCCTCAAGTACTCATATTATCATAGCCATGCAAGATGTCAAATTATGGTGATTCTAGTTTTGACTGTTGTTATTCTGCTATCATTGGCGGTAATTCTATATTGGTAGAGCTATCACCTAGAGAAGGAGGTAAGCTAATCATGGTATCAAGGCGTGCCCTTGCAGGAAATAGCAAGGATAATGTGGCTGTAGTTGTGGAGGATGTCGTTGCTGGTGACCAGGTAAAAGTAGAAGGAAAACAGAAACGGTTGACAGTTGATGCAGTTGAAAAGATTCCTTTTGGTTTCAAAATATCGCTGGAAAATCTTCGTGAAGGAAGCAATATAGTCAGGTATGGAGAAATTATAGGAAGGGCTACGGTGGATATTAAAAAGGGTGCGCAGGTGCATGTGCACAATATAGATGGAGTGCGTGTACAGGTGGGAGAAGGTGACAAATGAGCTTCCTTGGATATCCTCGACCTGATGGTACGGTTGGCACCCGTAACTATGTAGTGGTATTACCGTCTGGCCTGGTGTCGAGCAAGATATGTGAATTTGTTAACGGTGTTCGTACAATGGTGACTGCTGACAGCGGTAATGGGCGTTCCAAGCGGGACAGAGAGACTATCGCCCGTATTCTGGTTGGATTGGGGAAGAACCCTAATGTTGCTGCGGTCATAGTGCATGAGCTTGCATGGGGGACTGATTACCCGGAACTGAAATCAGAACTACTTGCTGAACAAATAGCAGAAACGGGTAAACCTGTAGAATATATTTCAAGTAAAAAATACACTACTGCTTTTCAGGTGATGGAGCGTGGTGCCCGAGTCGCACGGCAAATGGTACATGATGCCTCTTCTATTCGTCGCGAACTGGTTGATGATAAATTTCTTACTATCGGAGTGAAATGTGGTGGCTCGGATGCTACTTCCGGTATTGCCGGTAATCCGGTGATGGGTTATCTGTTTGACTATGTTGTTAACTCAGGGGGCAGGGCTATGTTTGGGGAAAACACCGAAATTATCGGGGCAGAACATATATTGGCGAAGCGTGCCGCTAATGAAAAGATTGCAAAGCAGATTATAGACGTTGCACTCGCTACCGAAGAAAGAGGGAAGAGAATAGGGGAGCCGATTCGTGATGTAAACCCGGTGCCGGCAAATAT
>JAUUZT010000089.1 GCA_030589825.1 Dehalococcoidia bacterium | reverse complement strand
GTTTTCCCATCCCTGAGCCTCAATCAGCCTGGTAGCTGCATTCAGTATGTCAAGTTTCCTGCGCTTTTTTTGCTTTTCTCGTAACCCTGCCATCATCTCTCCATGTTTTTTATAGTGCTAACTTTTTTTATAGTATATTCGGAATTATAAATCACTATATTTTTTTGTCAAGCCCTTTTTTTGTTCTTTTTTTATAAAACCCATCAGCAACAAGCAGGAAATTGCTAATTACGGTGTTTATTATCTATAATGACCTTAACAGACCAATACCAGCAGAGAAAGGAGTAGCTCTAGCAGCTAACCCATAAATGAATAAAGTAATAGCTCTTGTTGGTATGCCTGGAGCAGGCAAATCAGAGGTCGCTGGCGTTTTCCATAAGTTCGGATTCCAGGTAATACACTTTGGGGATGTCACCTGGCAGGAATTGAAAAAACTGGGGCTTGAATATAATGAGCAGAATGAGCGTCATACCAGGGAGTCATTGAGGAAAAAACATGGCATGGCAGCCTATGCGCTATTAAATCTGCCACGGATTGACAGCGCCCTGGAATCATCAGAAGTGCTGGTTGATGGCCTTTACTCATGGGAGGAATATCTGCTGTTAAAGAAAAGGTATGACGACCGTCTCAAGGTGGTTGCGATCTGGGCCTCCCCCCGTTGCCGATATCAAAGGCTGGGTAGCAGAGTTACACGTCCATTAACTGCAATGGAGGCAGCCAGCCGTGATACTGCAGAGATTGAACAGCTAAACAAAGGAGGCCCGATAGCCATGGCTGATTTTACTATAACAAACGAGTCCTCTCTAAAGAAGTTAACCAAAGAAACAGAGGAGGTCATAAAGAAGCTGAGATGACTAAAGGAAGCAGGCCAACTATAGATGAGTATTTTCTCAAAATAGCCTCAGTCGTTGCAGAACGTTCCACATGCCTAAGGCACCATATCGGAGCTGTTGCAGTACGTGACAAACATATTCTTTCTACCGGATATAATGGGGCAGCATCAGGCCTTAAAGATTGCCTCGAACTGGGCTGCCTGCGCGACGAGTTAAATATAGAATCAGGAACAAGGCACGAGATATGCCGGGCAATTCATGCTGAGCAAAACGTTATTATTCAGGCGGCGCTCCACGGCATCACCCTTGCGGGAGCCACGGTCTACTGCACCCATTCACCCTGCATCCTCTGCGCCAAGATGCTGGTGAACTCCAAAATAAAGCGCTTTGTAACCTGCAGCAGCTACGCCGACGACGCATTCAAGGAGCTGTTCGAGGAAGCTGGAATAGAATTCGAGATGATTGAGAGGCCTCCCGCCAGTATAAGTCAATTACCTTGATATTGAGCTGAGGCAATTAGCACAATAATAACGTAATTGCTACAATCCTGTTAATAAAGATGACATCTCTATTGAAGTCCTCCAATCATCCTGCACTAAGGTTACTAAGCCTTGCTTTGGTAGTTATCATTATTCTATCTATAAGTTCCTGTTACTCCCCTTCCACCAACCAGGAAACGCCAGCAGTTTCTGATAACAATCTACCTAGAGCGGCCATCATAGATCAGCTTTCCGTGCTAAATTCTAACCAGGCATTCCTGGACCAAGTGACACAGCAACTCGAGGATTATGGATTTGCAATAGACCTCTATCAGGGTAATGATATAACTATTGACTTCTATCGCGAGCTCCCTCTGAAGGATTATCAACTCATCGTTTTCCGCGCTCACTCCGGTTTACTCAAAGGGGATGAAGGTATAGTAAAAATAACAACACTGTTCACTAACGAAGCATATAGTAAGACAAATCATGTTAAGGAACAATTAGCCAATCGTGTGCTGAAAGCAAGGATTGATTCAACACACCCTATGGTATTCAGCATCAATGATAGTTTCGTCACCCACAGCATGGAAGGAAACTTCGACAATACGGTTATCATCATGATGGGTTGCTCTTGTATCGCCATTGATGACCTGGCACAGGCATTCATCGAGAAAGGGGCTTCAACATACCTGGCATGGCATGCTACCGTGGGCCTCAGCTACTTAGACCAGGCTACCCCATACCTGATACAACAACTTTGCAGTGAACAGGCAACTGTGGCAGATGCAGTGCACAATACCATGAGTACAATAGGAGCAGACCCTGCGTTCGGAGCGGAACTCAAGTTTTTCCCTGACCAGAGTGGAGATAAAACCCTGAAACAGTTACTCAATTCTTAAGTAGACTATCTACCTGAGAGTCTTCTTAAAGACCAGTTGGTTCAACATGGATTGTTACATTCGCCCCTGGGAGGCTGGATTTAATTTCCATCTCAATCAGGTCACAAACATCATGAGCCTGTTGTAAACCAATATCTCTATTCATCACCAGATGCAAATCAATGTAATATTGACTGCCAGACCGACGCGTCCTCAATGCATGGTAACCAAGTACGTACTGGCTATGTTTTGCCAGGCAATCCTTGATAGTTGTCTCCTGAGAATGAGGCAATTTTGCATCTATCAAACCAGATAATGGCTTACGCACTGTATCCCTGGCTATCTTCAGAAGGTAAATGGCAACTCCAATAGCAATTATCGGGTCTATAACACTATATCCAGTCAGCCTCACCACTACCATGGCAACCAGTACTGCCAGGGCAGAATAAATATCAGCGGCAATATTGTGTGCATTGGCTTCAAGGGCTACTGAAGCCGTAATACGAGCTACTTTGAATAAATGGCGAGATAAAAAAAAGCTGGCTATAATAGAGACTGCCATTACAGCTATCCCCGTCTCTGCTAATTCGACGCTGGCGCCTGTTGTTATCCTGCGAACAGATGAATAGATTATCAGTCCGGCCGCAACAGCAATGAGAATCCCCTGCAACACACCGGCAATATCCTCTGCCTTGCCATACCCGTATGGATGTTCCTTATCAGCAGGATTAGCAGCAATTCGTATTGCGGAAAATGTAATTACCCCTGCAAGTATATCCATCAGACTATCGGCTGCCTGTGCCAATACACTGATACTTCCCGTTAACCAACCTACCACCAGTTTCAGTATGACCAGTCCAATAACTGTACCTATTAGTAATTTAGCTGCCCCTGTTTTCGTTGAGAACATTTCTGATATCCCGCTTCGTTTATCTGAATTATAATACAAACAGTTTAGTATTTTCCTCCCTGTGATTTAAAGTTTAATACTTGATTTATACACTCAACTAAGCATATAATACAGCCTCAATTGCTACTTTCAAGTAGTTTAATGTGTCACCGGGTAGTTACATCTCTGTTAAATAGAGAAAAACAGCTACAATATAGAAGGAGGAAATTAAAATTACAACAGAAATAAAGGACACACTGGCAAACCCTGCTCCCCTTGGTTTAATGGGATTTGGTATGACAACTGTACTTTTGAACCTGCATAATGCTGGCCTTTTCCCCTTGGGTAGTATGATACTGGCTATGGGCATATTCTATGGAGGACTGGCTCAGGTTACTGCAGGAATTATGGAATGGAAAAAAGGTAACACCTTCGGGACAACAGCATTTTGCTCCTTCGGTTTTTTCTGGCTCACCCTGGTTGCTTTAATAGTATTTCCACAAATGGGCTGGGGAAATCCTCCAAGCAGTATTGGAATGGCAGCTTACCTTATCATGTGGGGTATTTTTACTGGAGTTATGTTTATAGGTACATTGAAAGTCAATAGAGCACTGCAAGTTGTGTTCGGTTCCCTGACCCTATTATTCTTCTTACTGGCGATTGCAGATATTACTGGTAGTGCTACCATGAAGCAGATTGCCGGTTATGAAGGTATAATATGCGGATTATCAGCTATATATGCGGCTTTAGCCCAGGTTCTGAATGAGATATTTAATAAAACCATAGCTCCTCTCGGACCTGTAAGCAAACCTGAATAAACATCTCCCTACAGCGCTGCTGAACCTCCATCAAGAAATATGGTCTGTCCTGTCAGGTAATCAGAGGCAGGAGAGGCCATATATAGTGCCAGCAGCCCCAGATCACGAATATTTCCAGTGTGCCCCATAGGAATGCCTCCTAACATATCCACTTTCAGGTCGGGATTTTCATACTTATCCGCTGCCAACCGCGTATAGAAATCTCCGGGCCCAATAGCATTAACATTGATATTGAAGGGAGCCCATTCTATGGCAAGGCACCTGGTAAACATGCAAACTGCTGCCTTACTGGTGTTATATGGTACGAAGCAACCAACACCCACTACCGCACTGTTGGAGCTTATATTAATAACCTTACCACTCCGCTGTTTAATAAAGTATGGTCCCACTGCCCTTGTTCCTAAAAATATACTGGTTACATTTGAATCCATAGTCATGTGCCACTCCTCTTCGCTCAAGGAATGATCCGTGTCTTTCACCCTCTTCCATCCAGGAAATTCCACACCTGGTACCGCTACCAGTTGTTTAGGATGAGACACTCCAGCGTTATTGACCAGTATATCTACCTTACCAAATTCGGCGATAGTCTTTTTTACCATGTTTTCTACCTGGTCTTCTTTTGTAACATCAGTCTGAACAGCTATAGCTCGTTGTCCTATTTTCCGTATCTCCTCTACGGTAGCTTTAATCTCATCTACGGTACGAGCTGCCGCTACTATATCAGCGCCACCCTCAGCAAGTACCAGTGAAATCGCCTTTCCAATACCTCTGCCAGCCCCGGTTACGATTGCTACCCTGCCTTTAATACCAAACTC
>JAUUZT010000199.1 GCA_030589825.1 Dehalococcoidia bacterium | reverse complement strand
GGAAGAAAGAAACAGAGACCATGGTTTGTGTTGTGGTGCTATCAGCGTAGTTCAGAGGGGTTGTTTGCGTGAACGTTGGGGATGATATGGAAAAGCAACTGTCCCCTTTGCTAGTTGTTCTTTCTGGACCATCGGGAGTGGGAAAAGATACAGTCCTTATCAGGATGAAACAAATGCAATGTCAGTTTCATTCTGTTGTGACCGCTACAACGCGAAAACGTCGAGAAGAGGAAAAGAAAGATAGGGACTATCATTTTTTATCTCGAGAAACATTTCAGCGGATGATAGGTGAGGGGGAATTTCTGGAATGGGCGGAGGTCTATGGGAATTTCTATGGAGTTCCAAAAGAAGAAATGAGACAGGCACTGGCTAAGGGAATGGATGTAATGGTAAAGGTGGATGTTCAGGGTGCTGCCACCATTAAGAAGCAGTTACCCCAGGCAGTATGTATCTTTCTTAAGCCTCCGTCTATGGAAGACCTGGAGAATAGACTGAAGGGACGTTGTAGTGAGGCTCCTGCTGACTTAACCTTGAGGTTGGGCAAAGCAGAGAAAGAGATGCAGGATTTATCCTCTTTTGATTATGTGATAACAAGCCATCAGGGAAAGATAGATGAGGTTATATCTCGTATTGAAGCCATAATTGCTAAAGAGAAGCAACGGGGCAGGCCAGGGATAATCAAAATCTAATCTGGAGACAGAGCTATTCGTTGTATATATCTATGCTTTGCCTTTTAAACTTTTTAGCCTTTGGGATTGAGAGAGTAATTTCTTTCTGAGCCTGATATTTTTAGGTGTTATCTCCACTAATTCATCGTCGTTAATGAAATCAATAGCCTGCTCCAGGCTAAGTTTAATGGGGGGGGTCAACTTCACTGCGATGTCGGATGTAGAAGATCGTACATTGGTCTTCTTCTTTTCTTTACATACGTTGATAGCTATATCCTGTAGTCTTGAACTAAGTCCAATCAACATCCCTTCGTAGACTTGTGTGCCAGGTTCTATAAGAGTGTTACCCCGTCCCTGAGCATTGTTTAGCCCATAGGTAACAGCTATGCCCGTACCTGATGATACCAGCGCACCACTACGGGATGAAAAGATATCTCCACGACAGGGTTCAAAATTAAGAAAACTGGAGTTCATAATACCTTCCCCCCTGGTAATAGTGATGAAAGAGTTGCGGAAACCAATAAGCCCTTTTGTAGGAATATGGAATTCTAAATGAACGTTACCATATCCGTCACTATGCATATCTGAAAGCTGGGCTTGCCGCTTGCTAAGGGTTTCGGTAATAACTCCAATATAGGCATCTTTAGTATCTATGGAAAGAACCTCAACTGGTTCCATGAGCTTGCCATTAACTATTTTAGTGATTGCTTCTGGCTTGGATGCTTCGAATTCATAACCTTCCCGTCGCATAGTTTCAATAAGAATAGCCAGGTGCAGTTCGCCCCTCCCTTTTACCAGGAAGACATCCTTGCTATCAGTATCCTGTACTCTGAGGCTGAGATTGGTTTCAAGTTCTTTATATAATCGTTCTCGTAACTGACGGGAGGTGTAGAAGTCTCCTTCCCTGCCTGCAAAGGGGGAGTTATTTACCCCAAAGGTCATCTCTACCGTCGGTTCGCCAATTTCTATCCGCTGCAGGGCCTCAGGTTGGTCCGGGGAGCTAATGGTATCCCCAATAGTGACGTTATCGCAGCCAGTGACAGCTACTATGTCACCTGCTTTAGCCTTTTTCACCTTTAAATGTTTAAGGCCGAGATATGTAAAGACCTCGTGGATTTCAGTGTTTGTTATGCAATCATCGGTACCAATAACGGCTACGATATCACGTGGGGTAATTTTACCTCTTCTGATTCTGCCGATTGCAATTCTCCCTTTATGGTTATCATAGTCCAGGTTAGAAACTAACATTTGTAGTGGGCCTTTTTCTATTTGCGGTGCAGGGATGTTTTTTAGGATACATTCGAAGAGAGCAGATATATCTTCACCATTTTCCTCAGGGTTAATAACTGCTACCCCTTCCTTCGCACTGGCATATAGTACTGGAAAATCAAGCTGGTCGGATGTCGTGGCTAGTTCCAGAAATAGGTCCTGGATAAGCAGAAGCACCTCTGCTGTCCGCGAATTCGGCCTGTCAATTTTATTGATAATTACAATTGGTTTTAATCCTTTATTAAGGGCTTGCCCGAGGACAAATCTGGTTTGAGGCATAGGGCCTTCTATAGAATCGACCAGGAGCAGGCATCCATCAGCCATGTTAAGAACTCGTTCTACCTCTCCGCTGAAATCCACATGGCCGGGGGTATCAATGATGTTTATTTTCACGTCACGATAGATCACTGCCGTATTTTTAGCCAGTATAGTAACCCCTTTTTCCCTCTCTAAAGGGTTCTGGTCCATGATTAACTCCCCCGCATTCTGGTTGTCACGGAATATATGGCTTTGCTTGAGCATAGCGTCTACCAATGTGGTTTTGCCATGATCAACGTGGGCAATAATGGCTATATTTCTTATGTCACTTCGATATTTCATGTGTATAGTATTATTCTCTCTGGTTTATCCGTGTAGAAAGAGGGACGGAGCGTTATCTCGACGGGTAGACTAGATTATAGCAAAAACTGGGGGGGTATTGAAAGCGAGGGAAATATTGTTAGTAGCAACCTGTTTTATATGCTGTTCAGTTGATCCGATTGAATATCCATAAGAGGGTCATCCCTCTATCCATTTATTTTACATTAATATCATGCATGAGCTGTTTTTCCCTTGCCTGCATTTTAGCTTCATCAGTGGTTTCCTCATGGTCATATCCGAGGAGGTGTAGTATTCCGTGAATGAGCAGCAAGGTCAACTCCTTGTCAATCGGGAGTCCCTGTTCAGCAGCCTGTGCCTCTGCCTGGGGGTATGAGATAATCACCTCTCCCAGGTGGGTTATATCGTCGGGAGGGAGAATAAAGGGAAAAGGCCCTTTTTCTTCTTCGGCTGCCATGCAGAAGGAAAGGACATCGGTAGGTCGGTCTATCCGGCGATAGTCGCGGTTCAG
>JAUUZT010000018.1 GCA_030589825.1 Dehalococcoidia bacterium | reverse complement strand
CTCCATGCCCTGTGTATTCTCTAACTACTGTAAACCCTTTTGACTCTACATAATTCTGTACTGCCGTTGAAATATCCCCAACATGGGCACCACAACGAGCCTGGCCAATACCTGCCTTCAAACTAGCCTCTGTCACCTCGATAAGTTCTTCAGCCTGTTTAGTTACTTTCCCAACAGCAACAGTTATAGCTGAATCCGTATGGAACCCTTTATAAATAACTCCTGCATCCAAAGAAACGATTTCTCCTTCTTCTATCACACGCTCTCCAGGAATACCATGTACTATTTCATCATTAATAGAGACACATATATTAGCAGGGAACCCCTGATAATTTTTGAATGAAGGTATAACACCCTGCTTTTTCGCCTCTTCTGCCATGATAGTATCTAGCCAGCAGGTCTTAACCCCCGCTTTAGTTTCATTTCTCAATTTGCCTAAGATGCCTGCCAGTATCCTGCCACATTGCCGCATTATAGTTATCTCCGTAGAAGACTTAATAATTACCATTCCTCTTGCTAAGCCACCTCAGACAATATCTCTTCAGTCACTTTTTCTATCCCTTGATTACCATTCACCTTCACCAGTTTATTCTGTTTTTTATAATATCCTAAGATAGGAACCGTAATCTCTTTAAAAATTTTTAGCCTATTTCTTACAGTCTGCTCTTTATCATCCAAGCGTTGATATAATTCCCCTCCACATTTATCGCATTTACCTGCAATAACAGGAGGGAAAGCCTCTTGATGGTAAGGGGTCTGACATTTTTTACAAATCCAACGTCCACTAAGCCGTTTTACTAGTTCTTCCTCAGGAACCTCAACATATATTGTTTTATCAACAGCTTTTCCCTGTTCTGTTAACACTTGATCCAGCGCTACTGCCTGTTGCAGGGTTCGGGGAAAGCCTTCAAGTATCCATCCCTTATTACAATCAACTTCGCTTATCCTTTGTGAAATCATTTTTATTACTATTCCGTCAGGAACCAGAGTTCCTTTCTCCATATAACTCTTTGCCAGTAATCCTAACTCAGTATTATTGTCCATGCTTTGCCGAAACAGGTTTCCAGAAGCTATATGAGGTAGATCCAAATTTTGGCGAACTATATCCGCCTGAGTACCTTTTCCTGCCCCCGGAGCACCCAACATAACAATATACAACTTTTCCTCTCTCCTTACTTCAAGAAACCATCATATCGGCGCATAGTTAATTGAGACTCAAGTTGCTTCATTGTATCTAGTGCGACTCCAACTGCGATAAGAATTGCTGTACTAGAAATTGTTAATACAGTGACACCAGTTATTTCTCTAGCAAAAAACGGCATTACAGCAATTGCACCTAAAAACAGCGCTCCACCAAACGTTAGATGTTTGATAACATGATTCAAATACTCTGCTGTAGTCTTTCCTGGTCGAACACCAGGGATAAAACCTCCCTGTTGTTGCAGGGTCTTAGGTAAATCCATCTGTTCAAAAATAACCATGGTATAAAAGAAGGTAAAACCCAGTACCAGCAAGAAGTACAAACCCCAGTAAACCAATCCCATAGGAAGGCTTGCCCCTGAATTAAATATATTGTATATACTATTCCATATGTTTGGATTCTGCCCGCCTGTGTTCATAAAATAACTGGCAATTAAGCTGGGAAACTGCATCAATGCAAGAGCAAAGATGAGCGGTATCATTCCTGCCGTGTTTACTCTCAGTGGAATATAGGTTGACCCTGATTGCCTGTACATCCTCCCTCCGCGAAAACTACTGCGAGCATATTGCACAGGAATACGGCGATGAGCTTCAATGAAAGCAACCACAGCCACTAAAGTAACCAAGCCAAGAATAATAAACACTATTAACCCCAAGGGGTCTTCCTTAGCCACGAACCCCCGACCTATCATATCTGGTAAACTGGCTACAATCCCACCAAATATTATTATTGATATACCATTTCCAATGCCTCTCTCGGTAATCAGTTCACCTAACCAGACAAGCAGAACTGTTCCTGTGGTTAGAGAAGCAACTACTACAAGGGTACTCAAAGGGTCAAAGTATTCAATAACACCCTGGCTACGTAATAATGTCAGTTGCCCATATCCAGCGATAGCGGCCATAGGCACCATCACTAAATGTGTTATTTTATTTATCCTGCGTTTACCTGCTTCTCCTTCCTGCGCAATACGTTGTAACGCGGGAACTACTGGAACCAGTAATTGCATAATTATCGATGTAGTAATATAAGGATAAACACCTAGCGCAGCAACACTAAAATTTTTCATTGCTCCACCGCTGAACAGGTTAAGCATACCTAGAAGCTCATTCTGTTCAAATAGTTTGCTTAAGGCCTCTCCATCTACACCGGGTAAGGGTATATGAACCAGAAAACGGAATATAACCAGAATTAGAAAGGTAAATAACAGCTTACGCCTTAAATCTGGTAAGGCGAACATGTCTTTCATCGCCTGGAACAGGCGTGATTGCTTTTCTCTATTCTGCATATTAACTCCTTTCTACTTTCCCCCCAGCGGCAAGTATCTTTCCCTCTGCAGTGCTAGAGATGTGTTTAACTTTAACAATCAATGAATGGTTAAGCTCCCCATCACCAAGTATTTTAACTGGTAGTTTAACTGAACGAATTAATCCCACCTCATATAGTTTTTGAACATCAACCTCTGTCGCTTCTGGAAACACTTCCAATTCGCCTACGTTAACGATATTATATTTAATTTTAAATATATTCGTAAATCCCCTCTTCCTCGGTAACCTTTGTATCAATGGCAATTGTCCACCTTCAAATCCAATCCTTACCCCTCCACCAGCACGAGATTTCTGCCCCTTACAACCTTTCCCTGAATAACTACCATGTCCACTGCCATCTCCCCGACCCACCTGTTTACGTTTATGTTTAGAGCCCAAAGATGGTCTCAATTCATTCTGTCTCACTCCTCTTCTCCTTCTTCCAGACCTTCAACAATTGTTTTGTCTACTTTCTTCAAATTGGCAAGCCCAAGAATAGTGGCTCTTGCTACATTAACTTTATTGGAACTACCCAACGATTTGCTAACGATATCTTTTATACCCGCCATCTCAAGCACAGCACGAACAGTATTACTCGCAATCATTCCCCTTCCAGGAATTGCCGGTCTCAATAAAACTTTTGATGCTCCATATTTAGCTAATATTTCATGTGGTATCGACGTCTTTTTAATAGGAACTTCAATAAGTTCCTTTCGCCCTGCAGCGCTTGCTTTATGAATGGCTTCAGGAACGCCTGATGCTTTAGCTAACCCCACTCCAACATGTCCATTCTGATCCCCAACTATCATTAGAGCACGAAAATGTAATCTTCTTCCACCTTTAACCACCTTGGTCACACGGTCAATAGATAACAACTTCTCATTGAGTTCCATGTCCGAAGCATCGATTTTATACTGTTTCCCAATCACCCTGGTAACTGCTTTCATATGGTAGTCCTTATTTCACTCACATTATCCATCATCTAAAACAAGAGTCCTTCCTTGCGTGCGCTTTCCGCAAGAGTCTTTACCCTCCCATGATACATGTAGCCTCCTCTATCAAAGACTACTGTTTTTATCCCTTTATCCAAAGCCTTTTTAGCAATTGATGCACCAACAACCTCAGAGGTTTTAGTCTTATTCAGTTTCTCAATATCTCCTTTTACCTGCGGATCTAAAGTCCCTGAAGATACCACTGTTTGACCTATAGAATCATCTATGATTTGAGCATAAATGTGATTTAGACTGCGGAACACGCACAATCGAGGTCTAAGAGATGTACCCTGTATCTTTTTCCTAGCTCTTTGGTGTCGTATTATCCTAGCTGATCTTGAATTCTTCTTAGCCATTACATTATTATCCTTTAGCAGCTTTACCAGCTTTACCTGGTTTTAGACGTAGCCGTTCTCCGGCATACTTAATGCCCTTCCCTTTATATGGATCAGCTGGCCGTATAGCACGGATTTTCGCTGCTATTTCACCCACTGTTTCTTTATCAATACCTTGAATATGTATTAGATTATTTCTTTCAATAACGGCTTTAATGCCACTAGGGAGAGGAACTTCGACAATATGGCTAAAGCCAACTTGTAACATAAGCTTGTCTCCCTCTTGACTGGCATTATATCCCACACCCTTAACTTCTAAAACACGCTCAAAACCTTTACTTACTCCTTCAACCATATTAGCTAATAGAGCGCGTGTAAGTCCATGTAAAGCACGATGCGTTCTATTATTACTAATTCGTGTTACCAATAATTGTCCATCTTTTAACTCGATAGGCGTAGCTGTAGAAAAACAACGACGTAGCTCATTTTTATCTTTCCTCACTACTACCTCATTGCCTTCAAACACAACCTCAACTCCTTGAGGTACAGAAATAGGCAACAAACCAACTCTAGACATCCATTCCTCCTAACTTAAACTACCATACATAGCATAAAACCTCTCCCCCAAGTCCATTCCTCCATGCTTTTTGCCCTGTCATGATACCTTTAGACGTAGAAACAATAGCTATACCTAGCCCTCCATAAACACGTGGAATTTCACCTTTGCCATGATATACCCGTAAACTAGGTTTGCTTATTCTTTCCAATCCCACCAATGCGGGTTCTCCGTCTATATATTTTAGATAAATCTTGATAACCTGTTGCGTTTTGCCTTTAATGATTTCATAATCCTTGATGAATCCCTCTTCTTTCAAGATTCGTGCGATAGAGATCTTCGTGCGTGATGCAGGCATTGGTACTTCTTCATGGCCTGCCACAACCGCATTACGGATTCTGGTCAGCATATCAGCAATTGGATCAGTTATTGTCATCTAAACTCCTCACCAACTCGACTTTCTTACTCCAGGGATCTGTCCCGTTACAGCTAGCTCTCTAAAACAAATTCGACATAATCCGAATCTACGCATATAACCGCGCGGTCGACCACATAACTGGCAACGGTTGCGTTGCTGCACTGTATATTTAGGTGCTCTGTTCGCCCTAGCAATCTTAGATTTTTTAGCCATTTTATCCTCTCCTGAAAGGCATCCCCATAAGTTCCAGCAGACATCTAGCCTCCTCGTTGTTCGGAGCCGTTGTGACTATAGTTATCTGCAAGCCGCGAACCTTGTCTACCTTATCATAATCAATTTCAGGAAAAACAAGTTGTTCCTTTAAACCCATACTATAATTGCCCTGACTATCAAATGAGTCCTTTGAGACACCTCGAAAGTCGCGGAACCGTGGCAATACTATATCTACAAATTTGCTAAAGAATTTATACATCCGTTTGCCACGTATCGTCACCATAAGTCCAATTGGCATACCCTCTCTCAGTTTAAACGCAGCAATAGATTTCTTTGCCCGCGTAATTACGGGGTGCTGCCCAGAAATCGAAGCCAAGTCTCTCTCTGCAACCTCTAGCACTTTTGGGTTACTTATCGCTTCACCTAATCCAATACTGACTACAATTTTTACCAGTCTGGGTAACTGCATCGGGTTATTATAGCCCAACTTTTCTTTTAGCACAGGTACTATCTCTGTTAAATACTTCTCTTGCAATCCAACAGTCATTTTAACCTACTCAGTCAATTATTTCCTTACAAGATGAGCAAATCCTCACCTTTCGACCATCATCTAGAAAACGAAACCCTATACGCGTGCGTTTGCTACACTTATCACAAAATAACTGCACATTAGATACATCGATCGGTCCTTCCAACTCGATAATTCCAGCCTGTCGGGTCCCACGACTAGCCCGAGAATGACGCTTTATCATGTTGAGTCCATCAACCACCACTCTATGTTGTTTGCGTATAACACGCCGCACTTTCCCTTTTTTCCCTCTATCTTTACCCGCGATAATTATTACATTATCGTTTTTCCTAATTTTCATCTTAATCTTATACTACCTCTGGAGCTAACGATATTATCTTATTAAATTTCTTGTCTCTGAGTTCTCTAGCAACTGGCCCAAAGATGCGGCTACCTTTAGGATTATTTTTCTCATCAAGAATCACCGCAGCATTTTCATCAAATTTAATATATGAACCATCAGGTCGCCTATAAGTATTAGCCACACGTACCACCACAGCCCTAGTTACTTCACCCTCTTTCACCATACCATGTGGTACAGCTCGCTTTATCGTAACTACAATGATATCCCCAACATGAGCATACCTTCTTCTCGTCCCTCCAAGCACATTGATACACATTACTTGCTTGGCGCCAGTATTATCAGCCACTCTAAGCCTGGTATAATATTGAATCATTTTCCCTTCAGTTGCTCCATTCTGACTGTCTGCCCCTTAGATATTATTTCTAAAACTAGCCATCTCTTTTCTTTTGATATCGGTTTTGTTTCTAGTATTCTGACTTTGTCACCAACATTACAAATACTATTCCCATCATCCACTTTATATCTCTTTGTTCGTCTGATAGCTTTCCTATAAAGACGATGACGCTTCACAACTTCTACCCCAACTACAACGGTTTTTTCCATTTTGGTGCTTAACACTTGCCCCGTCAGAATCTTTCTTTTCCCAATATAAATCATCTTATGCCAAGTTCCTTTTCCCTTATTACTGTTTCCAGTCTTGAAATCTCACCTTTCGCTCTTGGCAACTCACGATGATTAACCAGTTGTCTTGTTGCCAACCGAAAGCGCAATTTAAAGAGGTTTTCATGCGCCTCCTCTTTCTTTTTCAACAGCTCTTCAACGCTAAAAGCTCGCATCTCTTCAACTTTCACTCTCTATCCTCTTTCCTCATAAAGCTAGTAGCAATAGGAAGCTTATATCCAGCTAGATGAGCAGCCTGACGCGCCATATTTTCCTCTATTCCACCCAACTCAAACATAATCTTACCTCGTTTAACCACTGAAACCCAATGATCAGGAGCTCCCTTTCCTCCACCCTGCCTTGTTTCTGCTGGTTGTTTAGTCACAACCTTATCAGGGAAGATACGTATCCACATTCGCCCGCCACGTCGTAGAAACCTGACCATCACTCTACGTGCTGCTTCAATTTGCCTTGCTGTTATCCATGCTGTCTCATCAGCTCTTAAGGCAAATTCTCCAAAAGCTATATCCACACCCCTATGAGCAGCACCTTTCATTCTACCTCTATGTGTTTTGCGGTACTTCACTCTCTTCGGTTGTAACACTTTCTCTCCTTACTTCAGAAATGATATCCCCTTTATATATCCACACCTTTACCCCAATACAACCCATCAACGTACGAGCTTCAGCAAAACCATAATCAATATCAGCTCGCAATTTATGCAGTGGCATTTGTCCTTGGTGAATACTCTGTGACCTAGCTATTTCTGCCCCTCCAAGTCTTCCTCCACATTTTATTTTCATACCTTTTGCACCAAGTTGCATAGTCCTAAATGACGCCTGCTTCATTGCACGTCGTACAGGAACTCTTGCCACAAGCCTGTCAGCGATATTTCTGGCTACCAGACACGCTTCAAGTTCAGGTTGCTCAATTTCCCTGACAGTTAACCTGACCTTCTCGCCACTAACATTCTCCAATTCTGTTTTCAGCAATTCTACGTTCTGACCACCTCTGCCAATTAATATACCCGGATGTGCAGAATATATCGTTACACTTACCTCATTTCCTGTTCGCTCTATTTCAACTCGTGCTACATGCCCTGCAGCACACTTTTTATCGATAATTCTACGTAATTTCAAATCACTCAATAAATAACTGACGTAATTCTTCTTACTGTACCACTTAGCTGACCACCCACGAATATACCCTAGCCTAAAACCATAAGGATGAACTTTATGCCCCAAATTTATCCCTCCTCAAGGAAAACAGTAATATTACTTGACCTCTTCAAAATAGGACTTATTCGCCCTCTCGACTTTGGACGGAATCTCTTCAACGTGTGCCCTGAATCAGCAGAAATACTACTAACCCTGAGATCTCTAGACGACAACTGTAAATTATTCTCCGCATTGGCCATTGCTGACCTAATTGTTTTAGCTACGGCCTTAGCTGATGGCGTAGGTGTAAAACCAAGAATCGTTAAAGCCTCGGTGACATTCTTACCTCTCACCATATCTACGACCAAACGAACCTTCCTAGGAGATATACCAATATCTTTAGACACAACTCGTAATTTTGCCAATTCTTATCTCCTTGCCTGTACAGTCACCTTTGCCTTGGTGATATGACCCCTGAACGTTCGCGTCGGAGCGAACTCCGCTAACTTATGTCCAACCATATTCTCTGTGATGAAAACAGGTAAATGTTTTCTTCCATTATGTACAGCAATAGTATGTCCTATCATTTGAGGGAAAATAGTAGAAGCACGAGACCATGTTTTTATAATATCTTTCTCTTTAGAATCATTTAGTGCTTCGATTCTCTTCATTAATTTAGCATCACAATAAGGCCCTTTTTTTCGTGAGCGTGACATCTCTACTTACCCCTTCTGCTAACAATCATTTTATTTGATATTTTACGACGGCGCGTCTTATGACCCAGAGCTATTTTCCCCCATGGTGTTTTAGGATGTTTCAATCCTATTGGAGACCTACCTTCCCCTCCTCCATGAGGATGATCACGGGGTGTCATAGCAGATCCTCTAACTGTAGGTCTTATGCCAAGCCATCTTTTAGCTCCAGCTTTACCCAGTCTTAAATTTTCATGGTCAATGTTCCCTATCTGTCCAATCGTTGCCCAACACTTCTCATGAAATCTTCGTAGTTCTGTAGAAGGTAAACGTATCAATACATACTTACCCTCTTTGCTTATCACCTGAGCTGCAGCGCCCGCACTATGAACAATCTGTCCACCTTTACCCGGTTCCAATTCAATATTATGCACTAATGTACCTGCAGGTATTGCAGTCAAAGGAAGTGCATTACCTGGTCTTATATCAACATCCTCTCCTGCATTTATAATATCCCCGACAACCAACTTAACCGGAGCCAGTATATATCGCTTCTCTCCATCAACATAATGTATCAAGGCGATTCTAGCTGAACGGTTTGGGTCATACTCTACCGATACAGCTTTACCAGGAATTCCAATTTTATTTCTTTTGAAATCAATTATTCGTAACTTCCTCTTACTCCCACCTCCACGATGACGTACCGTTATAACAGCACGATTATTACGTCCTGCCTTTCTTCTTAATCTTACTAATAAAGACTTCTCGGGCTTTACCCCACTTAAATCATCGAAAGAAGCTCCAACCTTTCCTCTCATTCCAGGAGAAGTGGGCTTATACGTTTTTAACATTATCTTTTTCTCTCTCCATTTCGCCTATGGATGATTTCTCTGCCACCGTGTCTTCTTCAACAATTTCTTATGATGATGCTTCGACATCTTATTTTTTCTCCATTTTACAACTGAACCCAAAGTTTACCTTTCCTCCTTAGCCATATAAACAGCATTAATAAGAAGAATTACCCCACATCGGCTTTTATATT
>JAUUZT010000011.1 GCA_030589825.1 Dehalococcoidia bacterium | reverse complement strand
CTTTAAATTCGAGTGGATGCCCCATTAAATTAACCGAATGCCCAAAAAGCATCGTACCAGGCTTAATACCCGGCAATCCAACGCTGGGAAAGAATACTAATAAGAAGATAATTATTCCTGCTATTATCACTCTAAGCCAGGTTTCCCAACGATGAATATGTCCTCCCTTTCCCATTTTCATTTTTTCTTGTTGACTATTTTCATTTTCAACCCTGGAGATATCAACAGATTCAACAGTCTTAACCACTCGATTATGTAGTTTCTTTATCCCTGCCAGAATCATTAACCTCCATGATATATACCCCATCAGTAAAGCTACATTTATAGTGAAATAATCGCCGAAGCGTCGTTGTGCCAATGCGGCAGCCAGTGTTGCTATGCTCCATATCAGAAAAAGTAGCCTGTCATGCATTTGCCTTCTAAGAACATCATGCACAAGAAGACCAATAGCAACGAAAGATAGGAAGAAAGAAGTGGTGAAGCTAAACCAGGCAATATCCCATGAAAATTTCCCAAAAGGATATAGCAAAGGCTGCATTTCCTGAATAGTAAGCGCAGCCCTACCAGGTATAAATGGATTGAATCTGGCCAGCATTGCACTCAATAATGAAGGATTAATAATACGCAGAGAAACCAACCCAAGCAAAGCAAGGCTTACCAATACAGGCAGGTAATACACCGACTTAATACCTTTCTGCATCATAAAGCGCGAGAGAAAATACAGTAATAGTGATATTAACATGACGACTAACAGAGATATTGAGTATAGACTTGCTGAGCCAAGCCTACTCATATAAGGGAGATAAATAATAAAAGCAATCAAGAAATAGGGAATACTTACGACGCAAAGAGCCATATTTGGTTTCTGGCTAAAATAATCCAAAATACTCTGGATAACCAAGTAGATAAATAATATAAAGATAAGCAACAAGACGCCCTTCCATGAAAGGATATGCATGCCCAGGAAGGCACCACCAATCAGACTATATACAAGCGGGCGGGTGATAATTGACCAATCACGCTGTAACAAGTTGTCTAAAGATATTTCCCTCTCCCTGGCACGCCTGATAGCCATAATAAAGAACAACATGGCTACCGTGAAAAGAAAACTATCGACCACGTGATGATCAGTAAATCCAAGAAGTGAGCGGCTTAAGAACTCCCCTGGAAGAACTGTCAGCAATGCCGCTGATATCAAGCCAGCCCATCGGTTAAATAGTTCTTTACCAATAAAATATACCGCCACTATTGTCAAGGTACCCAAAACAGGAGGAATATAAGCACCTATCATTGCCACTGTATGTGGAGTTGCAGAGCCAAGGGTTAACAGCAAGGCTAGTCCTCCTCCCAAAAATACGAAAAATGGTTGAGCAAGAACTGAACCTCCGTAAGGAAAGACTTTGTATGGATCAAAGGTATTTATATGAGGGAAATTTTGAACTGCGTTCTCAATATGTCTAATGAAATAATAAGGATCTGTCCCTCTAAACCATATCTCCCCATCAACGAATATTCTTTCGTAAGGTAGCTTGATACGTATGTATAAAGACAGCCCAATTATGGCAAGTAAAGTCACCATGGCTACTATTGTCTGCCAGGAAAGATTTTTAATTTTCTTATTATCCATAGAAAATATCCGTATTAGATTACTTGTACCTACACACTAATTCTATAATGTTACACTGTACAGCACTCAAGCTTTCTAGTTCAATGATTAACTCTATAATAAATATGATAATAGGACCTATAAGAACATGCATTAACCAAGTCCAAAATATACGAAGATATAACGATGATATAATTACATCTATAGCCAATGATTGAAGAACTGATTCATGGATTAGTCAATTTAAGCATCCCACACGAGCTAATAGTTGTAACAGTGGCTACTTTGCCTATTGCGGAGTTGCGTGGGTCTTTGCCAATTGCTATCAATCAGTTTCACCTGCCATGGTATGAAGCTTTCTTTCTTTCTGTTATTGGTAATCTACTGCCAGTGCCTATACTCTTGTTATTTCTAAACCCCTTGGCCAAAGTGGTTAGCCATGTGGAAATAGGGCGAAGATTCGTCTGCTGGGTTTTTGAACATGCCAGGAAGCAAGGGGAAAATATAGAAAAGTACGAGCGTCTTGGGCTGACATTATTTGTAGCTATTCCTCTTCCCTTAACTGGTGCCTGGACTGGCTCAATAGCCGCTTTCTTGCTTGGTTTGAAATTCTGGCCTGCTTTTTTATCTATCCTCACTGGTATAATTATCGCCGGGGCAATTGTTACCAGTCTGTGTTTACTTGGTTGGATAGGGGCAATAATCGCTGGTATCGGATTATTCGTTCTCTTTATTTTAAGATGGAGAAAAACCTAGCCATACAAATTTTTGACACTCATCTTGTCATCAAAGTATAATCCTAGTGAAATACGAATAAAATTACAGAAGAGCAGTATTGACATGGGCCGTTAGCTCAGTTGGCAGAGCACCTGACTTTTAATCAGGGTGTCGTGGGTTCGACCCCCACACGGCCTACTTCCCAAAACCATACTAACTAACATATAACAAACTAAGTTTCCTGTTAGTTCCTACACTAAAGCAATTTTGTTTTTCCGCAGGAAATTTTCCACGTCTTCGCGTCTGAATCTTCTATCCCGTCTTGTTCCTAATCTGAAAGAAGGAAGCAGTCCTTTATTAGTCCAATGTCTTATAGTATTAGGATGAACACGAAGGAAATATGCTACTTCACTAATGGTCATAATTGTTAGATTTTCTACCGGCACTTGCATGTTATCACCTCTACATAGATTTTCATTATGTAAGTTAACTCATGCTATCTTAAGCTATTTAATATGTCTATCACCCAAAAGTACTACGTAAAGTTCCGAGTTCTTTAAATAATATTTTTCAGTACAAAAATACTAGTATCCAGCCCACATAGAACGAATAAATATGGTAAACAATGTTAAGCTACTTTACTTAACACCGCCTCAAGAAATGTCACTCTTGTCATAGTACTAAATAATAGGATACTAATTTACCTTATCCGGCGGCTAACATCTTTTCCATAATTGATGTAGAATACATAGAAATGCAAATTTAGAAAATATGAAAGAGATGTTAGCGAAGGGACGGAAGCTTAGAATTGCTATAGACACCATGGGGGGTGACTACGCTCCAGCGGAAATAGTGAAGGGAGCAGTTGGGGCTGCCAGTGAAGGGAAAGCAGAGATTGTTCTCGTTGGTCCAGAGGCTATACTCAAAAGAGAGTTGAGTAAATACGATACCGCACATCTTCCAATAACCCAAATCAAAGCTGAAGAGGTCGTTAAAGAAGGGGAGTCTCCTGCCTTTGCCATATACCATAAGCCAAATGCAACTATAAATATTGCTATGGAGTTGGTGAAATCGGGCGATGTTGATGCTTTACTCAGTGCTGGAGCCACAGGGGCAGTAGCAGTAAGTGCTATGAAAATCCTGGGGCTAATGCCAGGAATAGACCGCCCAGTTATTTGTGCACCTTTTGTAGGACTTGCGCCCAATACAGTGCTTGTTGACGGTGGTGCCAATGTTGATTGCAAACCACATCACCTTTTATCTTTTGCGGTTATTGGGTCTGTCTACGCTAAAAAATTGCTTGATGTCAACGATCCCAAAATTGCCCTTCTAAGTGTCGGCGTCGAAGAAGGAAAGGGTACTACATTGATAAAAGAGTCCTATACACTTCTTCAGAATAGTGGTTTAAATTTCATCGGTAATATCGAAGGCTATGATATCCTCGCTGAGAAGGCTAATGTCATTGTTTGTGATGGTTTAATAGGTAATGTATTAATGAAATTCTACGAGAGAATGGGACACTACTTTGCCAGATGGCTTAGACATCAGGTAGACATTCTACCTCTGGCAGGATCGGTTATGAAAATACTTGATCAAGTAAGATTATTCAACAGAATAACCAGAAACGAACGGGACGGCGGGGCATTGCTATGGGGAGTTAATGGCATGGTCCATCTACTGCATGGAGATAGCCAGGCAAAGCAGGTAACTCAAGCTATTAAAAGAACAGCAAAACTTGTCAATCTAGATGTCGTTAACTTTCTGGAAACTGAACTGTCTACAATGAAGAACAGTCAACAACTAGATTACCAATAAGACAATCAGTCTAGTATAAATAATTACAGGTTTTGATAGTCATTGATCGCTATACAGATATTGTCATTCCTTCATAGCCTAATCCAATATCGGCATCTAGTTCTATAGCCACCTGGTCTATTTCTTCTTTTATCTGTTGTTCATAAGGAAGTGCCCGATGAATAACAATCACTCTTGGTAAATAACCTTTGAGTTGCTTAAATTGACTAAGTTCCTCTTTTAGCGACTGAGGAGATAGATGCCCTCGCAGGGCAAGTTCTTCAGTAAATCTGCTTGGTGCTGTAGCTTCAATAATAATCAACTTGGGATTAATGTGATGCCAACAATCATTTAATCCTGGTCCAGTGTCACCTGTATAGAATAAGCTGCCGCCTGCTAATGAAGTAACTAGATAACCAACACTTGGCACACTA
Organism: Dehalococcoidia bacterium; assembly: GCA_030589825.1. Taxonomy (GTDB): domain Bacteria; phylum Chloroflexota; class Dehalococcoidia; order GIF9; family AB-539-J10; genus JAUUZT01. The sequence goes on along the minus strand of JAUUZT010000011.1, from coordinate 6,337 downwards.
TGATTAACTGGTAAGGGTAAGACCTCATATCCAGCTATAGTCTCTTTTTCATAAGGTTCTATTTCACAGAGCTTTAAGGGAGGTTTTTCTTCTGTTGGCAAGATATTCTGAGAGCACATAGCACCCTTCAAGACCAGGGTAGGATTTTTCAGTAAATCAACATATATCCTGCCATCAAGCAAACAAGGAACAATAATATCGAAGGTTTGTGGTAGTGCATAAATTGTCACCTGTCCTTGCCAGAGGATAACATTAAAGCCTAATGTTGGTAGATCCCGAGTATGGTCAAGATGATGATGTGTAAGCAATACAGCTCTAATTTCCTGTTGCTGGGACAATGTCAATGAAGAAGCTAACCCCCCTGCATCAATAAGCAGACGACCATCAATTAGAAGACATGTGGGATGTGTATTTTTACTCTCAAGGTCATGAGCCCCCAGAATCCTCAGTTCCATTTTTCTGGTTGATTAATGACCTGTCCTGTTGCACCAGAGAATTTACCCCATTCAGATAGTTTCTCTGTCATAATTTTATAGCCCTTCTCTGTTAGCTGATAATAACGCCTCTTTTGTTTTTTAGCTACCTGTTGCCACGAACTAAACACAAGACCATTCTTCTCTAAACGACGTAAGGCAGAATAAACTGTACTCCCTGTAAGTTTGAAATAACCATTGCTTCTCTGTTCCAACTCCTTAGCAATTCGATACCCATGCATAGGCAAATCACTAATAATGAAGAGCATCAATGGCTCAACGACCCCATTCAATAACTGTTGCAAATATGTATGAGACATATAAATTGAGTTTAACATTATTGATGCATTGTGTCACATATTTATGGAAATTTGTTTCTATAGTATGTGGATTTTCTGCAATCCTCTTTTCCATAGAAAGGATATATGGTTACTAACATGATATAATACTTACATATGAAAATGAGAGGGAAACTTTCTTATTTAATAATAATACTCTTACTGATAAGTCAGCTATTGGGGGCTTCCGGCTGCCTCCTCTATTTACCATTACTTCCATCACCAGATGCTCCTCCTAACAGCTCAGATACGCCCAGTATTACAAATGAACATATAGACCCCTCCTGGACTATTCCCTCAATAGATAGCAGTTCTCACTCCCTACCTGATATCGCCAGTGTTGTCCGCGAGGTAATGCCTTCTGTCGTTTCTGTCACTACTGAGATGACAGTCAAGGATATCTTTCAAAGAGAATATACTCAATCTGCAGCAGGTTCTGGAGTTATAATTGATGACAAAGGATATATCATCACCAATAACCATGTTGTCTCAGGAGCAGAAGAGGTTCACGTAGAATTGGCAGATGGTCGTATTCTTCCTGCTGATGTAGTAGGTGTAGATGCTCTGACCGATTTGGCTGTTCTTAAAATAGATGCACCAGATTTATCACATGCCATGCTTGGAGACTCAACTCAACTTTTAGTAGGTGATTGGGCGGTAGCGATTGGTAATGCGTTGGGCGAAGGTATTTCCGCCACTCAGGGAATAATAAGCCGACTTAATGTTTCTCTGGCTGTTAAAGGAAATACTCTTTCGGATTTGATACAAACAACAGCAGCTATAAATCCAGGAAATAGTGGAGGACCGTTACTGAATATGGCTGGTGAGGTTATAGGTATAACCAGCATTAAGCTGGCCAGTATTGATGTGGAAAGCGTAGGTTATGCTATTAGTATCAATAGTGCTGAACCAGTAATTACATCATTGATTCAACAAGGCTATGTAAGCCGCCCCTGGCTGGGAGTAGCTTTGTACACAGTTGATCCTTATGTAGCAGCGCAATATGACCTCGCTGTTGACGAGGGAGTACTCATTGGAAAGATAATTGCCGATAGCCCAGCAGATATTGCGGGGTTGAAAGAAGGCGATGTACTTATCGACTTTGATGACAATGAAATCAAAAACAGCGACGATTTATTCCAGGCTATTAATAGTTGTGATATCGGACAACGGGTAAAAATAGTTTTTGTAAGAAACGAAGAAACCAACAAAGTAGTTTGGGTACAATTAGCAGAAAGCCCTTCTCCATGGGATTGATTTAGTTTTCTTTACAAACTGCCAGCAAGATATCTTTACCTGAGATTCTATACTTTTCTTGATACGATTGATTTGGTGGACAGCTATCAATAAGCTGCAATGATAACGTTTCCCGTTTAATGTAGTCACTATAATCTATTAACACTTTGGTTACCATTTCATCTGCCTGATAATAGCTTACAATATGATCAGATATTTCAAAATTAGCTGCCTTCCTCATGTTTTGAAGGCGACGTACAATTTCCCGGCTCATTCCTTCCGCCAACAGTTCATCTGATATTTCAGTATCTATTGCTACCCAATTATCGCCATCTTTTACTAGACAAAAGCCAGAGGGATTCAGTCCCGTTTCTTCTGTCACAAATTCTATTTCCTTTACGTTAACCTCTTCTTTTATCTCCCTTGAGAGTCGTTTTAATGCATCTCTATCTTTACTAGAAATTGCTTTAACTAAAAGTCGAGCTAACGGTTGACGTACCTTGATGCCAGCTTTAGCTCGAGCTGCACGTCCAAGACTGGAAACTTTTATTGCAAATTGCACATCATTATTAAGCTGTTTATTAATCATTTTTTCATCAGCTACAGGAAAATCTGTTAAATGTACGCTTTCCGGTCCGTTAACATCACAGGAATTTACCAAGTTCTGATATATTTCCTCTGCCACAAATGGGACTAACGGAGCCAAAAGCCTGCAAAGGCTGACCAGACATTGGTATAAGGTATAATAAGCAGCTTGCTTATCATTATCGTTCTCACTTTTCCAAAAGCGGCGACGATTCCTCCTAACATAGTAATTAGAGAGCTTATCAATAAAATTCTGTATATAGCGTGCCGCTGATGTAGGATCATAATTATCCAGCGAAGTGGTTACTTCACTAAATAATATATTTAGTTCCGAGATAATCCAGTTATCCAGAACACTATATGATTCTTTAGTTGGTTCACCAGGTACAAAATTATCAATATTTGCATATAGAGTAAAAAATGAATAAGTATTCCATAATGTTAACAGAACCTTCCTCATGGTCTCCTGAACCATTTGAGCAGAGAAACGATGAGTATTCTCGCCTGGTACTGCCGCTAGCAAATACCAACGGATAGCATCGGCACCATAACTGTCTATTACCTTCCAGGGGTCAATGACATTTCCCTTTGACTTGCTCATCTTTTCCCCTCGTTCATCAACTACATGGCCAAGACATATGACGTTTTTAAAACATGGTTGGTTAAATAGTAGTGTAGATAAAGCATGTAAACTATAGAACCAGCCCCTAGTTTGGTCAATTGCCTCACAAATAAAGTCAGCAGGATAGTTAAAACTGAATTCTTTCTCATTTTCGAATGGATAATGCAGTTGGGCTATTGGCATAGCCCCCGAATCAAACCAACAATCTATTACTTCAGGTACTCGCCACATCGCTTCCCCACATTCAGGGCATATAACAGGAATTTCATCAACATATGGTCTATGAAGATCTTTAAGTTGTTCCGCATCTCTAATTTGCCTGCCCTCAAGAGAGGAGCCTTTTAATTTATCAGGCATGGCTTCCCTCAATCTCTTGTATCCCGATTGCAACTCTTCTTTGCTTCCTACACATTGGATATGGTTACAGTTTTTACAACGCCATACAGGTAGTGGCGTGCCCCAATAACGCTCTCGAGAAAAAGCCCAATCAACGTTGTTATTTAACCAATCACCGAAGCGACCATTCTTAATATGATTTGGGTACCAATTAATCTTATCGTTTCCGGAGATAAGTGCATCTTTTACTGCCGTTGTTCGAACATACCATGCAAGTTTGGCATAGTAAAGAAGAGGAGAGTCACATCGCCAACAGAACGGATAGCTATGAGTAATCTTGCCACTTCTATAAAGCAATCCACGTGACTTAAGATCAGCCAATATTAATGTATCAGCATCCTTGACAAATTTTCCAGCAAAAGTGTAACTCCCTGTAATTTTACCCTCAAGATCCACTGGTTGAACAAAATCCAGTCCTTTATCCATTCCAGTCTCAAAATCAACCTCCCCGAAGGCAGGTGCAACATGAACAATCCCCGTTCCTTCATCCATAGAAACGAAATCAGCTCCTATTACGGGATAATCCAATTTCTCTTTTACTTTTTGACTGTTTAGTGAAGGCAAGCTTATACGTGACGTGCCAAAATCATGTGGGTTAAAAAGTGGTTCATAATGAAGTCCAATAATATCTGCCCCTGATACACTGTCCACCTCTGTGTATTCTTCAAGGTTAATCTGGTTGATAAGTTGCGTAGCAACAATTAGATAATCGCTTTCCCCTTTCATGATGCTGTACCTGTCATTTGTAGATATAGCCAACGCAGTGTTCCCTGGTAAAGTCCAAGGGGTTGTTGTCCAGGCAAGCAAATACAGGGGCTTATTTCCTATTACATTATCAGATAATAAAGACTTAATATTCGTATCAGGCAAAGACAATGGAATACAAACTTTAAACTTAATAAATACTGACGGGTCTTCCGTATCATCGTGATAACCAAGAGCCACTTCGTGAGAGCTAAGGGATGTACCACATCTGGGGCAATACGGGACAACTTTATACCCTTGATAAATGAATCCTTTGTCCCATAGCTGTTTAATAATCCACCAGCGGGATTCAATATAATTATTATCCATTGTTATATATGGATTTTTCGTATCCACCCAATAACCAATACGTTCAGTTGCGGCTTCCCATTCCTTGAGATATTTTTGGACACTCTCGTAGCAACGCTGGTTAAATTTAGCTATACCATATTCCTCTATTTGGTTTTTACTGTTAAACCCCAGCTCCATTTCAACTTCCATTTCCACCGGTAACCCATGACTATCCCATCCTGCTTTTCTGGAAACATAGTATCCCTGCATTGTTTTATATCGACAAATGACATCCTTATATAATCGTGATAACACATGATGAATACCCGGAGAGCCATTAACGGTGGGAGGTCCTTCATAAAAAATGTAATGAGGTTTTTCTTGTTTTCCCTGGACACTTTTCTCAAAGATCCTATGTTTCTGCCAAAACTGAAGAATCTGTTGCTCCATCTGGGGGAATTTGATCTTGTTATCTACTTTATGAAACATCAATCAGTGTTCTGTAATAGAAATTGCTACTTTTCTGTTTTTGCCTTCGCCAATACTATAAGTAGTGATATCAGGATAGTCAACTAAAGCCAAATGAATAAGGCGACGCTCGTCAGCTGGCATTGGTTCTAATGTCATAGTACTATGCCTCAACTTAACCTGTTCCGCCATTCGTAAAGCCAAACCTTTTAAATTTTCCTGTCGTTTCTTTTGATAACCACAAACATCAACATTTAACGGCATCCAAGTATCGATTTTATTAGCTATCATAGCTCGAATAATATATTTAAGACTAGCTAACGTACGACCCTCTCGTCCAATCAATATACCAAGATCATCACCTTCAATATCTACAGCAATAGCCTCTCCATTAAGTGATATGTCTACTTCAGCAGGTACCCCCAACAAATTCAGCAGCTCTTCAACTATATTAAGACTAATTTCTTCAACATTTTTCTCAGAATCTACTAGTGGTTTAACTCTAACGACGGCTTGCTCTTTGAATATTCCTTTTCTTCCCTTCTTAACTATCTCTATGTCAAGTTGTTCTCGAGTCAAGCCCAATTTCTCCTCAGCTTCAACAGTAGCTTCTTCCACTGTTTTAGCTGTTATTTCCAACTCTTCCATATATCTACCTCTTGTTTATGAGAATTTATCTGAGTACTATCTCGGGATATAACAGTGTTACCCCAAGTCTCCCCTTACTTCTTAGACTTCGACCCTATAGAAGAGAAGGGATTGGTTAAATAACCCCAGCCACCACCTAGGAAATATTGTGTGGCAATTCCAACTAAGTTGGAAACTAACCAAAATATAGCTAAACCGCTGGGGAACATCAATACGAAAGCACCAAACATAAACGGCATCATTATTTGCATTGATTGTGCTGTGGATTGCTGTTTTGGATCAGCACTGGGAACAGTCGTCATTTTTTGTTGCACCCACATGCTGCCTCCAACCAAAATAGCTAAAAAGAAATCTCCTGAACCAGATAAGTCCAACCACAAAAAATGGCTATTTAGCGGAAGTGCATTGCTTACTGCTTGCCACGAAGAGAGGCGACGTGACAAATCCAGCAGATTTTCTGGTGTTGTTGCTAAAGCTCTCATAATTGACTGATAAAGTGCAATCCATACAGGGAACTGAATCAGCATAGGCCCCAT
>JAUUZT010000073.1 GCA_030589825.1 Dehalococcoidia bacterium | reverse complement strand
TAAAGTCATCTAAATCAAGTGTGTTAATAAAATCTTCATATGCAGAAAGCCCCTTCAGTTCTTTGTCATCAACTCTTTTTTCAGAAGTTGGCTTTCCTGTTTCCTCTTCAAGTATAATTCCAGCCTTATCCAACACTTCTGATTCGGCAAATATTGGTGCACCCACCCGCACTGCCAGGGCTAAAGCATCACTAGGACGAGAATCAATTTCCATTTGATCCTTGCCCAAGGTGATGTAGAGTTTCGCAAAGAAGGTATCGTTCTGAAGGTCACTTACTACAACATAATCAACTGAAGCCCCAAACGTACTAATAACTGATTGCAATAAATCGTGTGTAAGAGGACGAGACAGTTCAATATTTTGTAGCTTCAACAGAATTGCATCCGCCTCTGGCGGACCTATCCAGATAGGCAAATACCTATCAGCCTCTTTCTCTTTCAGGATTGCAGCGCGAAGGCGATCATTTACCATACTCGCTCTGATACTATCAATTGTCATTTCTATTAACATTTCAACGCCTCCCTTTTACAGTAGAGGCTCTATTCTACCTTTATACGATTAGTTAATCAACAAGCTTGAAACCAACGTTTCCGTAGTACCATAATCACAAAACAGTTCTTTCTTATTTAGTCCGAATATGCTAATATATAAAATTGAGCTAGATGTTGAGTAAAGTACTATTAACCTTTACTTTCCTAAAACAAAGGAGATGTATCCTTTTTACCGATTCAAGAATAACTCATTCATGATGTCCTGCGATAACTTAGCTCGAATTAAAACCGGCATTAATGGAGTAATGTGTAACGAGCCACATGGGTAACATAGACGAAATAAAACAGAGAATAGACATCGTTGACCTTATTTCAGATTATACCTCTTTACAAAAAGCAGGACGAAATTTTAAAGCTTTGTGTCCTTTTCATCTTGAGAAACACCCTTCATTCTTCGTTTTCCCAGAACAACAAACCTGGCATTGTTTTGGAGCCTGTGGTACTGGAGGAGATGTTTTCTCCTTCATTATGAAGAAGGAGGAAATAAGCTTTAGCGAGGCACTACAATTGTTGGCTAATAGAGCAGGGATTACCCTGAATCAGGATAAGACAACAACTGATAAAGTAGAGGATAAGTATAGGCTAAGACTATTTCAGCTAAATGATACAGCTAGCGAGTATTACCACCATTTATTACTAAATACTAGTTATGGAGAGAAAGCCAGAAACTATCTCAACAAGAGAAATATTTCTATAAAAACTGCAAAGGAATTTCACTTGGGCTTCAGCCCTGATAGCTGGGACACCTTGACGGAATTACTAACTGGTAAAGGCTATAAAGAGCAAGAATTGAAGGATGCAGGCTTGATAATCGAGAGGGAAACTGGAGGCAGTTATGACAGGTTCCGTAATCATCTGATGTTTCCCATACATAACAATCAGGGACAGGTAACCGGTTTCGGAGCTAGAACCATGGATGAGTCTTTGCCTAAATATATCAACTCGCCACAGACATTAATCTTCGATAAAGGAAATAGTATCTACGGCATTGACAGAGCAAGTTCCTTCATCAAAAAGGAGGGACAAGTGATAATTATGGAAGGTTATATGGATGTACTCACTGCTCACCAGCACGGTTGGCAAAACTCAGTAGCCGCCATGGGAACATCGTTAACAGAAAACCAGGTAGCTATCGTACGCAAACTATCTAAGAATATAGCATTGGCGCTCGATGCTGATGCTGCAGGCGAGCAGGCAACACTGAGGAGCACACAGGTGGTAGCTCGTTTCATTGATAAGACTGAAGTAACCGTTATTTCAATGCCTCCCGGTAAAGACCCTGATGATGTAATATCTGGCGATCCAGAACTCTGGCAAAAACTCATGGGAGAGGGTTCGCCCATTCTCGATTTTGCCCTGGAGACGGTAACCAAGCGGATTGACAAAGGTAATGCCAAAGAGAAATCTATGTCTGTGCAAAAACTTCTACCTCTAATCCATGAGATAAAGGACCCAATCCAACAATCCCACTATAAACGAAAACTAGCCCGCAGACTTGATATTGATGAGGCCGGTATAAGTAATGCCCTGGACAAATGGCGAAATGGTAAGACCAGGCGTTATGAAACTGTGGTAAAGAAAACAGATGTGTCCTCTCATACAAATAGGCGTAACCCCACCGAGGAATATTGCCTTGCCTTATTGCTGCTTTATCCAGAACTGAGCAATACGGCTCAAGAATTATCTGTTGAGCATTTTAAAAACCCTGTTAATCGTGAGATTTTTACTCAATGGCGATGTTATGGTAATTGTACTGAGATGAAAAAACAGATGGCTCCACCTCTATTAGAGCATCTGGATTACCTGTTAGGCATGCCTATCCTTGAGCAAACTGCCAATAAGCAACAGCATGCCCTAAGCGATTGTGTACTTATATTACAGGAAAGGGAACTCAAGAAAAGAGAGGCAGAAAAAGCTATAATGCTTGAAGTCACCAGAGAACAAGAAGGAACTGCTGCAGAGTTGGCCAAATTGGATGAACAAGGGATATCAAGCAGCGAACAAATTATGGCAGTCCAGCTTAAGAGAAGGAAAATAACGAGGGGACAAGATAATGGATATAACTGAGAAAAATGGCTTTCATATAACTGGCGATGGAGAGGAGGCAACAACTCAAGGAGAAGTCACAACTGATGAAGGCGAAGAGAGTGATAGCAGTACAGAAGAAGAAGCGCATGATGAAAACAGCTCCGAAGATATCAAGCCTCATATAGAGCTTGAAGAATTCGAGGTTACTGATGACCTCGCCAGAATGTATCTCAGGGAAATCGGTAAAGTACCTCTGCTCACAGCAAGCCAAGAGAGAGAACTATCAAGTAAAATCGAGCAAAACAGATATCTTCAAAAGCTTGAAAAAAAATACAAGAGGGCTGTTACACCCACAGAGCTTTTAGTAGACTTGATTACCCGGCTATGCAAGCTTTATCCCACTATCGAGGTTATTAAAGAGCAATCAGGAATAAGTAACTCCTCCAGCCTGGTGGAGACAATTACAGAGCCAGCCTTTCACGCCACAATAGATAACAAGCTAGATTTAGCATTGATAGCCGCAACTGCCGAAAGAACCGACAGGGGAATTACCTCCGCAGAGGAAAGCATAATCAAACTCTCTCTAGTAAGTAATCTGCTACCACAGCAAGCATTAGGGGTTATTGGAGCCGATACTTCCTGGCAGGAGACAAAAGTTCTTCTAAACGACGAAGACTTTCTCTCCAGATTTCATTCATATGATAACGAATTCAAACAACATTTTATTAAAGTTAAGACCGAAGCAGTGAAAGCAAAGGAGCATCTCGTTGCAGCAAATCTACGCCTTGTCGTAAGCATAGCTAAAAAATATATCGGTCATGGCATGTCCTTGCTTGACCTTATACAGGAAGGGAATATCGGCCTAATGCGAGCTGTGGATAAATTCCAACATAGAAAAGGGTATAAATTCAGCACTTATGCTACCTGGTGGATTAAACAAGGTATTACCCGCTCTATTGCAGATCAGTCACGCACCATTCGTATCCCTGTACATATGGTAGAGACCATCAATAAACTTATACGAAAGATACGCAAATTAACTCAGGAACTGGGACGTGAACCCAATTATTCGGAAATCGGTAATGAATTGAGCTTGAGTTCAGAGAGGGTCGAGGAAATCATGGACCTGTTCCGTCATGAACCAATATCGCTTGAAACACCGATTGGTGAAGATAAAGACAGCCGTCTGGGCGACTTTGTACAGGACTATGATAGTCCGGCGCCAATCGAAATTGCCTCTCAACAGTTGCTTAAAGATCAAATAGACAAAGTACTTGATCAACTAACTCCACGAGAAAAAAGGGTTATTCAACTCAGATTCGGCCTTGAAGGGGGACATACCCAAACACTGGAAGAGGTAGGTCAGGAATTCAACGTAACACGAGAGAGAATTCGGCAAATCGAGGCAAAAGCTTTACGAAAGTTACGCCACCCAAGCCGCAGCCGAAAATTTCGTGATTACTTGGGTTAACCAGATTTTGTACGGAGTCCAAACATCTTTCCAATATCCTTGGGCATCTTTCCTCGTGATACCTGTTTACTTAGTTTCTTTATTTGATAGAATTGCTTCAACAGTTGATTTATATCGTGAGGTGTCGTACCACTTCCCCTTGATATTCGATAACGCCGACTGCCGTTTATTATATCAGGGTTATGCCTCTCATCAGGTGTCATAGAAGATATAATAGCCTCCATCTTTCTAATCTGCTTCTCACTTTCATCATCAGATAAACGAGAACTAATATTAGAAAACCCTGGCAACATACCCATCAATTGTCCCATAGGCCCCATTTTACGCAGACTACGCATCTGTTCAAGTAAATCATTCATATCCAAATCTGATAAGCTCTTCTTCCTGTCAAATTTCTTGTCTTTCTGCGTGTCAACAGCCTGCTCAGCACGCTCGATAAAAGTGAGCATATCCCCCATATTTAAGATGCGAGACGCCAAACGTTCAGGATAAAATGGCTCTAGCGCCCTTACTTTTTCTCCTACTCCCAGAAATTTTATTGGGACTCCAGTAACAAAACTAACCGAAAGGGCAGCCCCACCCCTTGCATCTCCATCCATCTTGGTCAAAATAACCCCAGTCAGCCCTATCTGCTCATGAAATTCTGTAGCTATCCTCACGGCATCTTGTCCCGTCATGGCATCCACAATAAGTAGTACTTCAGCAGGATTTAATTCATTTTTAATCTCGGACAACTCTGCCATCAAGACTCCATCAATATGCAACCGTCCCTGTGTATCAACAATCAATCTGTTTAGCCCATTTATTTCGGCTTCTTTAAGAGCATGAGCACAAATCCTTACTGGTGTCACCTCATTCTCCTCGCTAAAAACAGGAATCTCAGCTGCCTGCCCTAGTAGTTTCAGTTGTTCCCTGGCAGCAGGCCTGCGTGTATCAGCAGCTACCAGTAAAGGTGATTCTCCTTTTTGCTGAAGATGAACAGCTAGTTTAGCCGCAGTGGTAGTTTTCCCAGAACCCTGCAATCCCACAAGTAAAATAACTGACGGGCAATTTTTAACGGTGGATAAATCATGGTGCTCCTGCCCAAGTATTACAGTCATTTCTTC
>JAUUZT010000212.1 GCA_030589825.1 Dehalococcoidia bacterium | reverse complement strand
TGACAAACTGTTTGATGCCACCCAGCAGATCAATAGCCTTACGAACTGCTTTTCCCGGATCACCTGTGACCACCGCCAGATCGGCTGAATTAAGTTCGCTTACAGATCCCCATGCATTGCCTGGTATAGAAATCAGTGGATAACCCGTAGTGAGTAAAAGTCCTGCTCTGGCTGAAGTCTTTAAGAAATCACGCCGAGTCCATTTATGAGAGGTGGTATTTATTTTTGACATAGAAAAACTTTTCTCAGTTGAACCCGTTTAAGTATTATAGTAGCTAGTATACAAATGATTAACATAAAAACACATCTCCATCAACCTAATTTCATTAAGACTAATTGGCTTAAGTTAAGATTAGAAAGGCAATTGAGCTGATTATCTAAGAGAGGATGTTCCCCATTCGTCGTCCTGTTTCGTGCTGCCATGTCCCATAACTACTATTCTATTATTAAAGGAATTACGTCCACTTCCTCCCTTTCTTGAAAAAGTTGAGTGTTGGAGTATAATAATCTTAAGTCTTCCCCTTGTGGGGCAATACGCAATCTTATTATTATGGGAGGTGTTCAGATGAAAAGATTTGACAATTTAATAATCAACTTCTTTTTAATTGCATTCTTTACCTGTATGTCTGGTTGCACAACTACTGAAATGATTCCTGAAAACCTTGATGCCGTAAGGAAATTTGAGCCTTTTGGTAAAGCGGCGGAAGAGATGCTGCTTAAAAATGGGTTTGTCGTTTTGGGAAATGCTGAATATGATAAACTTTCGGATACTTATTTCTCACTCTTCTCAGATAGTAGTGGTGTTTCGACATTCATCACCACGGATGCATTACTTCATATTTTTCATATCACCTATGATGACCTTCTTGAAACTGCTGAAAGGGTTTGGCTTATGCCAAAACTGGAAGAATTAGTTAGTATTATGAATACCTGCGTAAAAACGGAGTATGGGGGACTGTCAGACAAACCATTTCTAGAAGAGGCGGCCAGACGATTGTGGGTGGTCTTTGCAGTTGGGGAGGCGCTGATTAAAGGTGAGAATGAAATTTCTGGCGATGGGATTGACCCGATAGAAGAGGAAGCAAATGATTATCTCACAAAGGTCTACGATCATAGCCTGACAGAATTTTACCCCGGTGATGACTATACCCAGTATGAGCCTCGTGGTCATTACGCAGGTAATGAAACACTCGAAAGATACTTCAGAGCGGTCAAGTGGTTAAGCAGAAGGATTTTCCGGATTTATGATCCTAATTATGTTGAGACATCGGAATATGAACTCGCAAGTGCTGCTGTTATGGCGTATGTGCTTGAGTGGTATGATTGTGGAGCTTCACCACTCTGGAACGATATCTATAATTTCACCTCTATGCTTGTAAATCAGGCAGACAGTATCACTCCCTTGATGGTGGATGAGGCGATGAGCAAAACCTTTGGAACCAACTATGAGATGTCTGGGTACCTTTTACTTGAAAATCATGAAAATCTGGTCGCCTTGAGGGATGAGCTGCTCAGTGAGGATTATCCAGAATCCGAAATTATCCCTGTTCCTCTTCTGCATCCTGGGGATTTGCCGAAGAAGTATGTTCAATTTATGGGTGAGCGTTATATAATGGATGGGGAGGCCATGCAAAAAACCTGCTTTCCTTATGTACCTGAAAGATTGTTGCCAAAAGGGCTTGATGTAGCTGCAACCGTTTTCGACTCGACTGCTGCCTATGAAGAGCTGGCTGAAGAGATGACACTCCATCCTGAATTACAGGGTCAGATTGAAACACTTGAGGAACAGTTCGATGAGCTTTCTGACACGGACTGGCGGAAAAGTACATATAATTATTGGCTCTATACCATAAGAGCACTTTCTGAGAACGGCAAGGGTTTTATTCCAGACTTCATGAAAACCCCACACTGGGAGAGAGAAAAGTTAAACACCATAATGGCCTCCTGGGCTGAACTGAGGCACGATAACATACTCTATTCAAAGCAGACTTATATTCCATGTCCCTGGAATGAAGGGTATGGAATGATTGAGCCCTATCCAACCTTTTATGAACGTCTGAAGGGGATGTGCCAGCAGGTTACTGGTGCGATGGAGGGGTCAGGGATAGATCTGCCTGTACACAAAGACCGTTTTGAAAAGATGGCAGGCTGGGCAGAGAAATTTGGAGGATATGCCACAAAAATCGTCAATGGAAAACAGCTAACCCATGATGAACAGACATATATAAAGGGCTGGGGGCTTAGTTTATTAGGTTATTTCAGTAGCGGTTGGAATGGAGAGGAAGAATTTGTGGAAGAGGATGAACCGGAGCTTATTGCCGATGTTGCCACTGATTCGAATACTCATCAAGTGCTTCACGAGGCTGTTGGAAAGCTTAATCCCATCATTATTATATATCAGCAACCAGAAGACAAAAAGGTGCTCGCAGCCGTGGGCTATGTGATGAGCTATTACGAAATCGTAGAGGAAGGCTGGAATCGGCTAAATGACGAGGAATGGAAACAACGCTTAAAAAACAATCCACCATTGCGTCCGTCCTGGACAGAGAGTTATATTTGTTATTTACAATTTGCTAACTGTAACACGTTATAAAGATCTCGTATCACAAATACATCAAAAAACAAGCAATCTTCGCACGAACGTTTCTATTCAATAGTAATTATGGCATATTTATTGCCATTCATTTGTGTGACGCACTGATTCGATTAATATATAGAAATGAAGATTACTATATATTCATAAATGCAGCTTTCTTAATTATACCTAATTATGTTCTAAAAGGAGCATTTAATGGATAAATTAGTATCTAGTAAAAAAAGTAGAGATATACGCGTACC
>JAUUZT010000049.1 GCA_030589825.1 Dehalococcoidia bacterium | reverse complement strand
TGGGCGTTCGGCCTCTTTGCCTGGGAGCCATAGACGGAGGTTATGTCATCGCCTCGGAAAGCTGTGCTCTGGACCACATCGGCGCCCGGTTTTCCAGGGAAATCGACCCTGGTGAGATCGTCATCATCGACAAGAAGGGAATCAGCTCTTTCACCCAGAAAGAGCACAGAAAAGCACTGTGCATCTTTGAATATGTCTATTTTGCGCGCCCTGACAGTACCATTCATGGCAAGCTTGTGTACAAGACAAGGCAGGCTATGGGAGAGTTACTGGCTAAAGAATATCCTGTTGAGGCAGACCTTGTCATTGGCGTTCCGGACTCTGCCACTGCTGCCGGTATTGGTTATTCCAAGGCATCGGGGATACCCTATTGTGAGGGACTAATCAAGAACCGTTACGTGGGGCGTACTTTCATCATGCCTGATCAGAGGTTGAGGGACCTTGGTGTCCAGATGAAGTTCAATCCTCTCACCGAAATCATAGCAGGGAAGCGTCTGGTGGTAGTTGATGACAGCATTGTCAGGGGAACCACCACCCCCAAGATAGTTGACCTGCTGAAAAAAGCAGGTGCAAGAGAAGTCCATATACGAATTTGTGCACCTCCTATCCAACATCCATGTCCCTTAGGCGTAGGTATGGCCACGGAAAGGGAACTCATCGCCGCCAGAAAGAGCATTTCAGAGATCAATAAATACCTTGGAGCTGATTCGCTCGGTTATCTCAGTCTGGATGGATTGCTAAAGGCAGTAGGATTGCCCAAGGACACCTTCTGCCTGGCTTGCTTTAATAATGACTATCCCATACCTGTACAAAGAGAAATGCCCAAGCTTGCACTAGAATCAGTATCAAGTTCTGACAAATAAAGAGACGACTAGCCTTTCAACGAAAATTAAGGTTGCCACAGGTTTATAAACCATAGCAACAGGTAAGGAGCAAACAGTTATGAAAATTGGTGTATTAGCTCTACAAGGGGCTTTTATAGAGCATATCCGAATCCTGCAACAGCTGGGGGTATCATCCCCTTTACCAATTCGTTTGCCTGCTCAGTTTAAGGGTTTAGATGGCCTTATTATCCCCGGAGGAGAAAGCAGTACCCTTTTAAAACTAATGCACAGCTTCGAAATGTTCAATGTCTTACGAGAATTAATACTGAAAGGATTTCCTATTTGGGGTACATGCGCAGGGCTAATCGTTATGGGAAAAACTTCTTCTAATAACGATGAAGCTACTCTGGCAGTTATGGACATTGCCGTCAAACGCAACGCCTTTGGCAGGCAAATAGATAGCTTTGAAACTGACCTTGATATTCCGATTCTGGGTGCCAGTCCTTTTAAAGCCGTATTTATTCGTGCTCCAGCCATCACCAAAGCAGGCGCTAAGGTGGAAGTTCTGGCAAAACTATCCGACGGCACGATTATTGCCGCAAGACAAGAAAAAATGTTAGCAACGGCCTTTCATCCAGAGTTAAGCAACGACTTCAGGGTTCACCAGTACTTCATCAGCGAGTTCATCACCAAATAAGTATCAAATTACATAAAGGCGAACCTGATAATTCTATCATCCAATATCTTATATCATTGATATTGCAGCAAGCACCAAGCCAATGCCCATTAACCCAAAGAATGTGGATGCAAAAATTTTATAAACTATCATTATTCTTCTCCTTCCTCTGTTTCATGCTTCTGAGAAGCAGGCCCTGATTTGGCCTTATTCAGTTTTTTATCCAGCTTAGATTTCAGATTAGCTCCTTTATTCTTATGAATCACCTTTTTCTTGACTGCTTTATCAATGTTACTCACAGCTACCACAGCCTCCTGCTGTGCTAATTCTGTTTTATTTGAATCAATAAGCCCTTCCACCTTAGTAAGGCTGGTTTTATATTTACTGCGCATCAGCCGATTTCGCAATCTCCTCCCCTCTTCTCCCGTTGCTGATTTAATGTTTGCCTTATTAACTGGCATCTCTCTCCCCTTTTCTAAATACAGCCATCACGCTTCCTACAGACCGTATCTTCGACATTATTTTATTTAATTGTACAACACTCTTTATCTGCATTGTAACATACATAGACCTAATACTATCATGTTCTGCCATTTTAAAATCAGTAATGTTCACGCCTTCCTCGGTCAGCACATGACTAATATCGTTAAGCAAGCCAACCCTATCCCATGAGTCAACCTGAATATTCACTGGATACAACTCCTCCACATCACCCCAACTCACTGCAATTAACCTTTCCTTTTCCTCCTCATTAATAATATTGAGGCAATTCTTCTGATGTATAGTAATTCCCCTACCCTGTGTAATATATCCAATTATTTTATCACCTGGCAGTGGGTGGCAACAAGCAGCTAAACGAGTAGACAGATTGCCAACCCCCAGCACTTTCACCTGTGAAGGGGCAACTTTTTTGATTGGCGATATTTCGATTGCTGCTTCCTGCGGTTCTAGCTCTGCGTTTAATCTCTGCGTAATCTGCCCAAGGTTGATACCGCCTGAGCCCAGGGTTGACAGGAAATCATCTGTATTAGCAAACTTGAACTGCCGTGCCAGCTTCTCAATTCGCACCGGGTTAATCTCCAAACGTTTAAATTCCTTCTCCAGAAGTTGTCTTCCTCTTTCTATATTTTGCCCTCGTTCCTGTTTGTTAAACCACTGCCTGATTTTATTTCGTGAGTGAGACGTTTTAATATAACCGAGAGCTGGATTTAGCCAATCCAAACTTGGACCCTTTCCTGTCTTAGCTGCAATTATCTCCACCACATCGGCATTATTTAACTGATAATTCAAAGGCATCAATCGTTCGTTCACCTTCGCTCCGATACATCGATAACCAAGGTCCGTATGAACTCGAAAGGCGAAATCCAAGGGGGTAGCTCCTTTGGGCAACTCCTTTATCTCACCTTTAGGGCTGTATATATACACTCGATCAGAGAGAACATCGTTTTTTACAGATTCCACAAACTCCTCACTATCAACCTCTTCACTTAGTTCGTCCAGCTCATGCAGCCAATGAATTTTATCTTCGAAAGAAGTTTCCCCCTTCTCCCCTCCTTTATAAAGCCAATGCGCCGCTACCCCATCCTTAGCAACCTGATGCATTTCGTTGGTTCTTATTTGTATCTCCAGGTGAGTTATTCCTTTGCACATTACTGTGGTATGCAAAGACTGATACCCGTTGTCCTTTGGATTAGCAATATAATCATCAAATTCCTCAGTTATTGGATGCCAGTAATTATGAATTGTTCCCAGTGCTTTATAGCAATCGGAAACCGAGTCCACCAACACCCGAAGAGCAAAGAGGTCATGAATATCACTAAAAGCCTTTCCCTGCATGGAATATTTTTTTATCTTCTGATAGGTGCTGTATATATGTTTCGGCCTGCCAACAACCGTTGCTTTAATATTAGCCTCCTGCAACTTTTGCCTCAATGTCTCTGTTACCTCGCTGACGAAGTCCTCCCGCTCATCCAGCTTCGTAGCAATCAACCGCGAAACCTGGCGATATTCCTTCGGTTCCAAGTAACGAAAAGACAGGTCTTCCAGTTGCCATTTCACGCTACGCATACCCAAGCGATGTGCCAGAGGGGCATATATATCCAGAGTTTCCTGCGCAATCTCGTGTCGTTTCTTAGCAGGTAAAGCATCTAATGTACTCATATTATGCAATCTGTCTGCCAATTTAATAAGAATCACTCTCAAGTCTTCCGACATTGCCACCAGCATCTTGCGCAGGTTCTCATTTTGGTTCTTTGACCTTAACCCTGTAGCTTCTTTTCTCCATCCCAGTCCCCTCAATTTTGTGACTCCGTCAACCAATCTACTAACCTGAGGGCCAAATTCGGACTCAATATCCTCCAGAGGTACTCCACAATCCTCAGGAACATCATGCAGCAAGGCGGCAGCCAGAGTTTCTGCATCAAGATGTAATTCGGCCAGTGTAATAGCAGCCTGTAACGGGTGTGCCACAAAAGGCCCTCCTGATCGGCGTAACTGCCCCTGATGAGCCTCCAGGGCGCGTTTATAAGCCGCCATGACCAAGTTAACCTTGTTCTCAGGCAAATACTCCCTGGCCTTGTCCAGTAATGTATTTATCTCCATATATTAAGTTCCATAATAGCCTAAGCAAAAAAGCAACGCAAGCTCAATTCCTATGTTATAATAACGTACAGGATTTTTAGGGAATGGCCCTTACTTTAAAAATTAATGCCTTCCTCTCTGGGTATGTTCAACCGGAGCCGCCCTATCTTTAATTCTGGGGAGAGAAATGGAGCTAAAGTGGTTACAGGAAAGCTAAGATGAATAAGTTACAGGCAATAGTTATAAACAAACGAGATAACGTGGCTACCGCAATAACCGATCTGAAAGACGGGACCACAGTAGTAGTATCAATAGGGGAAGAGAGCCGAGCCATAAAATTACATGATTCCATCTCGCTGGGTCATAAATTCAGCATTACACCAATAGAAGCCAACTCAGCAATAATAAAATATGGCGAAGTGATAGGCTATGCTATCAAGCCAATTGAGGCAGGGGTCCATGTGCATATACATAACGTGCTCGGCAACAGAGGCCGAGGAGACTTATCCAAGGAGTCAATTTGAGTTTCTTGGCATATCCCCGTCCTGATAACTCCTTCGGCGTAAGAAATCAGGTAGGCATTTTAGCCACGGTTGCCTGCGCCAATGATGTAGCTCACTGGATTAGTAACCAAACAGCAGGCAGCGTTGCCTTCACTCACCAGCAGGGTTGTTGCCAGACAAAACCAGACCTTGACACAGTAACACGCACGTTAATCTCCCTGGGGAGAAACCCCAACCTGGCCAGCGTGGTTCTGGTAAGCCTTGGCTGTGAGAGCATTTCTCCAAACGAGGTAGCAGAAGGAATAGCCGTGGCAGGAAAAGATGTTGAACAGATAGTCATCCAAAAATTGGGAGGCTCTGGCCCCGCCCTTGCCGAAGGTTCACGCATGGCACGCCAGTTAGTGAAAAAGGCTTCTCTGCTGCAGCGCACCTCCGTTCCTGACTCTGAATTAAGATTTGGTATTAAGTGTGGTGCCTCCGATACTACTTCAGGCTTAGTCTCCAACCCTTCTACCGGTGCCGCCGTAGACCTGCTTATAGAACACGGAGGCAGCTGTGTTTTCGGAGAAACCACAGAGTTTATGGGAGCCGAGCACCTTCTGGCTAAAAGGGCAATATCTCCTGAAGTAGGGCAGCAGATTTTCGATATCGTTAAACAGATGGAGCAACGAGCCCTAAATGCAGGGGCTGACATGCGTGGCGGACAGCCTACCGGGGGCAATATTGCCGGCGGGCTAACTACCATCGAAGAAAAATCATTAGGGGCCATTAGTAAAAGTGGCAGTAAACCTATTCAGGCAATATACAAATATGGAGAATGTCCTCAAGGTAAAGGCCTTTTTATAATCGACTCTCCTGGACGAGAGCCAGAGGCACTAACAGGATTGGCAGCAGGAGGGGCACAGATTATCTTGTTTTCAACGGGCAGGGGCGCTCCACAGGGCTTCCCTTTCGTCCCTGTAATAAAAATCACAGGCAACCCCCAGACTTACAAACGCCTTCCTGATCATATAGACCTTTATATAGATATAGAAAATGGCTCCAGTCATGGCTTTGCCAGGGCTGGTAGTATCATCTATGAAGAGGCGCTTAAAGTCGCATCGGGACAGAAAACTGTTGCAGAAATCACTGGTTACTCCAGCGCCACCAACATATATACAATCGGACCAGTTATCTAGAAGACCTTCTACCTCTACATTGTAGTACTTACGCTTTTAAGTCATACTAAACAACAATTTATGTTAAACTAATCTTGTTTAGACAGACAATTGTGCATATTAAAAGGGGGTATTTTGTATAAAGCACCGAGAGGCACTACAGATATATTGCCAGAAGAGCAAGAATACTGGAGACATATAACAGACGTCGCTGCCTCTATAGGCCTTCTCTATGGCTATCGCCTCATAACCACCCCAATATTCGAAGACGCTCAACTCTTCTCCCGATCCGCTGCAGTGGGAACTGACCTTGCAGACAAGGAGATGTACATCTTTACCGACCCAGGTGGTCAACAATTAGCATTGAAAGCAGAGGGCACAGCACCGATCTGTCGGGCTTACCTGGAACATGGTATGTTTAACCTCCCTCAGCCGGTCAGGCTGTACTATATAACTCCTGCATTCAGATTCGAACGTCCACAGGCTGGTCGCTACCGTCAGCATTACCAGTGCGGCTTCGAAGCCATTGGGGAGGCTGCCCCTATTATTGATGCTGAGATAATCGATCTGGCTCAACGATTCCTAC
>JAUUZT010000136.1 GCA_030589825.1 Dehalococcoidia bacterium | reverse complement strand
CTGATGGAACAAAGAATGGCTATGACCTTGAAATGACCAGTGCGGTAGCCGAATCGGTTGGGATTCCAGTCACCGCTTCAGGAGGAGCAGGAAAACTGGAACATCTTTATGAAGCGGTAACTATCGGTAAAGCATCAGCGGTTCTAGCTGCTTCTATTTTTCACTTCGGAGAGATTTCCATACCTCAAGCAAAGCAGTATCTCAAGCAAAGGAACATCCCTGTCTTCCCCATAAAATAAGTCAGGAGAAATAATTATGACAAGATGGTTAGAGCGCTATCCTGAGATGAAGTGTTTTTATGAGAAGCGTGGATATGGAGAACGTTGTGGATTTGGAAAAACACCTGCGATAGCTGTAATAGACTTCGGGCTTGCATGGACAGACAAGACAGGAGAATCTCCAATGGGCGCAGACCTGGATAAAGCAGTGGAAAATACAGTTAAACTACTTCAGGTAGCGAGGTCAATGAAAGTTAAACCTCCCATTATTTTTACCTGTTTTTCCTATAATTCATCATTGACAGATGTATCACCAATACAGATAAAAAAAATGCCAGGACTCAAGGAAATATGCATTGAAGGCTCAAAATGGGATGCCCTTGATCCACGACTTGAACGACAATCAGATGAACCATTGATAAAAAAGAAAAACTCCTCCGCCTTTTGGGGCACTCCTTTAACTGAGATTCTAATTGGTAATGGAATAGACACACTTATTATCACCGGTTGCACCACTGATTGTTGTGTTCGATGTACTGCTATTGACAGCCAGCATCGCGGTTTTCATACTATTATTCCACATGATGCAGTCGGCTCTCGTGACCCTGAACAAGCCAGCTATGCACTGCTAGACATGGACCTTAGATGGGGAGACGTGCTGGATACTCAAGAAGTCATTGAATATCTTAAAGGCCTTGAACAAGAACAATGATTAATAGTTATTGAAAAAGGAAGGTGATTGGCGTAGAGTATATTATTAAATTAAAGCTAATTATTAACCACCAAAACTAATAAAAATAATAGACAGGGAGGAATCAGATGGCAAAATACAAAGTACTACTAATAGGTAGTATATGGTCAGATACAATAGAAAGGGAGATTGTGAAAGAGGCAGATGCTGAGCTTACTGTAAATGATGGTAAGGACGAGCAAAGCTACAGTGATCTCATTAGCGAAGCTGATGCCATTATCCCTGGGGCATTTCAAGTCACTGACAAAGTATTATCACAGGCTAAGAAATGCAAGATCATAGCAAAAGCCGCCGTTGGCTATGACAACATTGATGTAAATGCAGCCAGTAAGAGAGGTGTAGTCGTGACCAACGTGGCAGCTACTGATTTCTGCATAGAGGAAGTTGCGGACCAAACGCTGGCGTTAATTTTAGGTATTGAGCGAAGGGTTGTCTTTCTTAACCAGAAAGTTATAAATGGAAAATGGATGGAAGGAAGAGCCCAAATGAAACCCATGTTTGACCTGAGAGGACAAACACTTGGGTTGGTTGCATTTGGAGCAATAGCACGTGCGGTTGCTGAAAGAGCCCGCGCATTTGGTTTTAAAATAATTGCGTCTGATCCCTATATCTCCGCCGAGGATGCCAGTAAACTGGGAGTAGAGCTGGTAGATTTCGACACACTACTAAAGACTTCAGATGTTATCTCAATTCATGCTCCTCTGATGAAATCAACTTTTCATATGTTCGATGAAAAGGCATTTGACAAAATGAAGAAAACTGCCTATCTGATTAACGCAGCCCGTGGAGGGCTAATAGACCAGAAAGCTCTTTACAATGCCCTGAAATCAGGCAAGATTTTAGCGGCAGGGTTGGACGTCCTGGAAGAAGAGCCCCCGAATCCAAACGACCCAATTTTAACTCTGGACAACGTAATCATCTTACCACACAGCGCTGGCTATGCAGAAGGTTCATATGAAAGGGCAAGAAGCTGGTCAGCTCGGGAAGTGGTCACGGTACTTAAAGGAGGACAGGCAAGGAACTGGGTCAACCGTAAAGAGCTCAGTAAGTAGTTAGCATATAGAAGGAGAGAATGAATGACAGACTACAAGGTATTGCGGTTAGGTAATATTACACCGGAAGCGAAATCAGAAAGAGAGATTCTCAGCAAAATAAACGCTGAGCTGATAGTAAACACCAGCACTGACGAAAACAGCATTATCAATGATGTCCGTGATGCTGATGCCATTATTGTGCGCGGCCTAGTACCAATAACCGATAAAATACTTGAAGCGGCAGAAAAGTGCAAGATTGTTGCCCAAGGTTCGGTAGGATTTGACCACATTGATATCGCCGCCGCAGGGAAAAGAGGCATTTATGTAAGCAACTCGCCTGCAGCAGAATGGTGTGTGGACGAAGTATCCGATATCACCATGATGCTGATATTAGGGATTGAACGAAAGGCTGCCTGGTTTCACCAGAAAGTAATAGAAGGAGGTTGGCGAGAGAAACTCAATGAGGCAAAACCCCTGTTTGCCCTGCGAGGGCAAACCCTTGGCCTGTTTGCCCTTGGGGCAATAGCTCGTGCCGTCGCTCAAAAAGCTCAGCCCTTTGGTTTTAAAATCATAGCGACTGACCCTTATGTTTCCAGCGAAGAGTCCAAGAAAATTGGAGTTGAACTGGTAGATTTCGATACGCTGTTAAAAACATCCGATGTCATTTCAATCCATGCTCCACTCATGGAGTCTACCTTTCATGTTTTTAACGTTGAGACAATCGGAAAGATGAAGAAAACAGCCTTCCTTGTAAACGCAGCTCGCGGACCCCTAATAGACCAGAAATCTCTTTATAATGCATTGAAAGCTAAACAGCTTGCAGGGGCAGCCTTTGATGTACTCGAAGATGAACCCCCTAAACAGGGCGAACCACTACTAACATTGGATAACATTTTCGTGGTTCCACATATTGGAGCATACTCTGAAACTTCAGTTCTCAAACCATCCAAGATATGTGCTAATGAAGTGGTCAGAGTACTAAAGGGGAAGCCACCTATAGCATGGGTCAATAAAAAGGAAATGCAATAATAAAAACAAAATAAAAAGGAGGAAACAAATGACTAAGGAACAGGAACTAATTGCAAAACTAAGGAATCATGATACCCCAGCGGTAACAAATGTCGTAGCAACCTATCCCACACATCCACTCTGCCTGGGACTCTACAATCCCTGGACGCAGAACTGGTATACGGACCAGTCTATTCGTTGTATGTACCCCGAAATGGGAAGAACTGTTGGCTATGCAGTCACCTGTGTATTTGGGCTGCCTGACCCGAATTTCTCTCGCCTTTCATTCATGGATGTCCTAGATGCACTGGAACAGTCGAAGAAACCAACCATCCTCATAACCAAGCAGTTATTCCCACCAGAGATAGCCGGTAAGGTCGGCCTGTTTGGAGGCAACATGACCACTGCAATGAAATCCATAGGCTGTGTTGGAGTAATATCGGATGGCCCTTCACGAGACATCGATGAGATACGCCCGATGAACTTCCAGTACATGCTCACCGGCGCCACTGCAGGACATGGTGCTATGGCGGTACACGCTATCAATACTCCTGTTTCAGTTGGAGGCATGGATGTTACTCCAGGTGAAATCATCCACATGGATGAAAACGGCTCGTGCAAGTTCCCTGCGGACAAACTTGAGGCTGTAGTTACCAATCTTGAGGCGCTACAGAAAGAAGAAGAAGCACGTATGTCAGCATTGTCCAAGGCGAAAACGGCTGCCGAGATAAAGGCAATCTTCGGTGGACATTCATACAGTAGCGATAAAAAGAAAAAATAGGATTAATAAAGCTGGCGATTGTAGTTGTTCT
>JAUUZT010000104.1 GCA_030589825.1 Dehalococcoidia bacterium | reverse complement strand
CCTTCAAGAAGTAAAACATCGCCTTCTAGAACTAGCTCGCCTAGGCGTTTTCCAAGTAGCTGAGTTTGTTCAGGGCTATCTGATTTTATGTGTAAGATGGACATCTCTGAAATGATCCCAGCCATTCCTTTCACATGGGGCAATTCTTCCTTTATCATCTAGCAGAACCACCTGGTTCGAAAGTTCCTCACTCACTATATCACCAATAACAGTAATGGGACAATCGAGAATTCGTTTTAGTATTTCAATAGTTTCTTTTTTAGCAGTGAAGAGAAGTTCGTAATCTTCACCTCCGTATAGGGCCATTTTTTTATATTCGGTGAAATTAGCTTTTAATAAAGGGTGGATTGGAATGCGATCCATAAAAATTTTAGCGGTGACCTTACTGGCCTTGCAAATATGCATTAGATCGGCAACCAAACCATCGCTTATATCTATAGCTGTTTTTACTCCCTGTTTTAATAGAGTTTGCCCCTCATCTATTCTAGGAATAGGCCTGAATTGTCTCTGCCTGAATAATTCAAATGTCTCTGTTGGTAATTTAATGTTATTTTCCAATACTTTTAGAGCAGCCGTAGCTAAACCAAGGTGCCCTGTAACAGCTATTTGCTCTCCTGCTTTAGCGGTTGAGCGTAGAAGGAGTTCATTATTATCCGAATATCCTATGACGGTGATAGTTACAACTACATACGGAGCAAAGCTAAGGTTACCACCGGCGATAGAGACTCCAAATTTGGCAGCTAATGATGCCATGCAGCCGTATCATCCCCAATACCAAGTAAAAGATGCTGCTGCGATAATTGTTGAGGATCTGCATATTTGTTGATAATTTTGTGTATAAGATTGATTGAACGGAATTCTCCAAGCTTAGATAACTTCACATGTAAAATTGTAGCACCAGCTTTGCCTGAAGCTCAATATTCATAGAAATAGATGCAGCTGTTATAGTCTCTCTATAGTGAAGAGAGGTAGAATAATTTACAGTTGTTACTTCTCATCAGGTAAGATTTTCTGTTATCTAATCAGGGTCGTTTAAATTATAGCTCTCATCATGATATAATACGTAAAATTCGATGCAGGTGTGATATAAATGAGTGATTACGAAATGGTATTTATAGTTAATCCAGGGATTGATGAAGAGGAAAAACCTAAAGTCATAGATAAGCTAACCCAGTTAATCAGTGATAAGGAAGGAACAGTAGAAGAGACGAAACAACTGGGGAAGAAAAGGTTAGCCTATCCGATTAAAGGATTTGTCGAAGGTGAATATATGTTGACGCAATTCAAATTAGAGCCCAGGTTTCTTAAAGAACTGGATGACGATATCAAGGGTTCACAAGAAATAATCCGATCTCTAATAATAAAAAAGAGTAAATAAATGGCGAGCTTAAATAAAATCAGCATTATTGGGAACCTTGGTAAAGATCCCGAAATGCGATATACCCCAAGTGGTAGCCCTGTTACATCTTTTAGTGTTGCCACCAGTTATCGTTATAACAGTTCCAATGGGGAACCAAAAGAAGAAACTGAATGGTTTAATGTGATTGCTTGGCAGAAACTGGCAGAGAGATGCAACCAGTATTTAGCTAAAGGGCGTCAGGTTTACGTAGAAGGCCGTTTACATACAAGAAATTGGGAAGGGAAAGATGGGCAGATGCACTTTACGGTTGAAATTATTGCAAACCTTGTACTCTTTTTGGGTAAATCAGGAGTTACTTCTTTACCAGATGCAGGTGAGCTTGAACCTGATGATTTACCTTTTGACAAAAACGAAGAAGGAAGTGAAAATTGATTAGCTATAGACGACCGAAGAAAACGAGGCGCTATACTCCTAATCCACCGGCTTGTCCATTCTGCGTTGAGAAAATAGTCATTGATTATAAAGATGTTGCTGTTTTGTCTCGTTGTATTACAAATCGTGGGAAAATAGGGTCACGTCGCAAAACCAGGGCTTGTGCAAAGCACCAACGGCAATTGGCAATGGCCATAAAGAGGGCACGTTTTTTAGCCTTATTGCCTTATGCCCCAAACCATATCTGGGAATCAGGTGGTGTTGGCGTACGCCAACAGAGAAGTTGAGAGAATAACTATGCCAAAAAGAACTTATCAACCGAAAAGGGTTTCACGAAAGCGAAAATTAGGCTTCAGGGCAAGGTCGAGTACTCGTGGAGGAAGACGAATACTTAGAGCTAGACGGCTCAAAGGACGTTGGAAACTGACCCCTGCTTAAAAAACATTAATATGAATGATCCATGGTTATTAACCAAGAAGGATCAGTATTCTACGGTTTATCAAGAAGGAAATGCATATGTAAGTCGCTTGATTGTGATAAAAATTTTACCGAATAGATATAATTTTAGTCGGTATGGTTTTTCAGTAAGCAAAGCTGTAGGGAAAGCTGTAATACGCAATCGAGTAAAAAGGCGACTTAAGGAAATATGCCGATTGCAGAAAATATCCCCAGGATGGGACATAGTGATTATTGCGCGTAGAGGAGCGAGCACTGCGCAATATTATCAATTAAGAGATGTATTGGTTTACTTATTGACTAAAGCAAGGGTATCGTTTAAAGATAGTGAAACGACTGGCACAGATTCTAATTAAACTATATCAGTTGACAATTTCGGCTGTTATTCCTCATTATTGTCGTTTTCAACCTACATGCTCTTATTATGCGATTGAGGCAATTACGGAGTATGGATTTATTAAAGGTAGTTGGCTGGCATTGAAAAGATTGGTTCATTGTCATCCTTTCTCAAAAGGGGGGTATGATCCAGTCCCTTAAATAGTTATCAAGGTAAGCAACATGAAAAGTAGAATAATTGGAATTGTAATTTTTGTTAGTATTGTTAGTTTATTAATAGTATTCACTGGTTGCACGGGAGTGCAGCGAGAGCCTATTGGATATTCTGGTGTTAATGGTCATGAAGGTATTCTATACATGGGTACTACAGATGGCATGATTGTAGCAATTAATCCCGCATCACGAATTGCTGGTGAGAATTTTCCTTCTTCAGAAGGGGAATGGGCATATAGTCCAATAATACCATCGCAGGGTTGGTCATGTAGTGGTTCATCTGCGCCAGTGAGTATATATGGGACCCCTGTTTTAACTGATGGGTTAACATGTATAGGTGTATATAATGGCAAGGTTTTTATGATAAATCCTTCAGCTAGAAACAGTAACTTGCCTTTTCCTCAACTAAGGGACAGAGAATGGGCTTATCCCAGAACTGATGATTTAATCGCACCTATTGTAGGTAGTCCAGTAGTATCTGGTGATGCTGTTTACATTTGTAGTTCGGATAGTAGGGTTTACGCCTTAGATAGTCGTTATGGTGATGAGTTATGGAAATCAGAGCTACTAGGCGAAAAATTATGGGTAACTCCAATAATAAAAGATGATACTTTATATGTAAGCACTTTTGATGGACAAATTCTTGCTTTATCAATAACTAATGGGGATTTATTACCTTGGTCTTTCAAGGCAGAGACTGGTTTTGTGTCATCTCCAGCGATATATGGAGATATTATTATTGCCGGAACTATCGACAGGAATCTCTATGCAGTTAGAATAGGAGATGATACTCCTTTGTGGAAGTTTCAAGCAGGAAATTGGTTCTGGGGTACTCCCCTGGTAGATGATGGTATTGTTTATGCAGCATGTCTAGATGGAATGGTATATGCACTTGATGTATCAACTGGAGATAAAATTTGGGAATTTGATGCAGGGGACTCCGTTGTTTCGGCGCCTGTAATGGCAGAGGGATTACTTGCAGTAGCAAGTGAATCAGGTAATATTTTTCTTATAGATAAGGTTACTGGGAAAGGCAATAGAGTCAGGGGCTTAGAGGACTCTAGTAGTGATATAGTATCTACAACTGGTGCAACAATACGCTCCTCTCTCTTCTATAGTGAAGGAATAGTATATGTTCATACACAAGATGATGTTTTATTTGCTATAGACATAGAGCAAGCGAATATTAGCTGGATGTATTCTTTAGAACAAGAGCAAGATAAATAAAATGACTGATCTTTGGTATTTAATTATTGTTGATCCCACACTAAACGGGCTAATTGCTCTCTCAGGGGTATTACCAAGGCAAGTACAGTTTGGGCTGGCTATAATATTGCTTACTGTTACCGTTCGTCTCATTCTTTTACCTGTTAGTATGCGGCAGCTAAAGTCAACCAAAGCCATGCAGAGTCTGCAACCTAAAATGCAGGAACTGCAAAAGAAACATGGCAGGAATAAGCAGAAACTTCAACAGGAGACGATGAAGCTATATAAGGAATCAGGGATAAACCCTATAGGTTGTATGGGACCAATGCTTATTCAATTTCCTGTTTGGATTGCTCTGTATCAGTCAATTATGAGAGCTCTGGCAACAACCCCGGAGAATCTATTAGATTTGTCGCAGCGGCTCTATTCT
>JAUUZT010000224.1 GCA_030589825.1 Dehalococcoidia bacterium | reverse complement strand
GCAGGCTCTCAGGGAGCATCCATTAATCCAGGGCAAGATGATGGATAGATTTATAAAATGAATAATAATGATAAGTGGTTCAAATACCACGGGGAAAATAACCTCAAGCGTGTCGGCTTCAAAAAAGGGCAGACAGTGCTTGATTTTGGCTGCGGTTCCGGCGTTTACACCATCCCTGTCGCAGAAATAATAGGAGAACGTTCGCTGATATATGCCCTGGATAAAGACAGCATGGAACTGGAGCGCTTAATGAGCCGGGCCAAATCAATGGGGATAACTAACATAGTGAGACTGGATGCAAGCAGTAAAACAAGCATCGCTCTAAATAATGAGTCCATTGACGTGGTACTCCTTTATGACATACTGCACTATTATTATTACCCTGAGAAACACGAAAGAAGGAAACTATTGTCCGAGGTTTACCGCATATTGAAGCCCGCTGGCATGCTTTCCCTGTATCCTACCCACCTCGATTCATCCAATGAGCCGAATTTTTCGGACGTAAAAAGAGAGATAGAGGATGCTGATTTCTGCCTGGAACAGGAAATCAGGGGACTACAGATGATGCACGATGGAGGTTCTGAAAAAGGGAAGGTGATTAATTACAGAAAAATCTGATGCCCTGTAAAAACATCCCACCCAGACAGTGAAGTTACACGCTCCCGTCCTTGCTAACAATAGAGTGATTGTATTACACTCGACTGTGAAGGATTTAACCAGGCTTGAAACAGTGGCTAAAAGGAGGCATAGATGTTCATCAGTTTAACTTATCCTCTTGCCGAGGATACCCCAACGTTCGGAAAGAATCCCAAGGTTAAATTTGACCCGGTAAGGCGGACAGCAAATGGCGATGTTAACAACGTGACGATGTGCCACCTGATGACGCACCATGGCACGCACATGGATGCTCCGTTCCACTTCAATCCAGATGGAATAACCATAGACCAGCTAAGCCTGGACGATTGTATATTTACTCGCCCAAAGCTTATAGACGTGAGTAACCGCCATAAAAACATCATCGACCGCTCGGACATCGAGCCTTCTTTCACAAAAGATGATAACAGCGACCTGCTGCTGGTCTATAGTGGTGCCTCCCTGCAGAGGGAGAGTAATCCCGATTACTATATGCTGCATTACTCCCCGTTTACTGTCGAGGCAGCCAGGTTCATCATTGAAGAGACTCGCCTCAGAGGGCTGGCAATGGACTTCGGCTGTGTTGACCTGGCTACAGATATTTTTGCGGGGAGATCTCCGGTACACAATATCCTGCTGGGGCGAAAAGAGGTAAGCTCACGTGGCATCCCTCTCATCGAGGATGTCAATATGTTTCCCCTGCTGGGTAAAGAGATAAAACGTGTCTTCTCTATGCCATTACCACTCAAGGATTTGGACGGCTCACCGGTAAACATCTTCGCCGAGGTGGAGTAGTATAAGGCTGTTTCCTTCTCCCTGTAAGGGAGAGGATTAAGGGAAGCACAACAAAGTGCGGTTTTTACTGTTATACTAAAGGCAAATTATGTGGCGACGAATTACAGGTGTAATTTTACTTGTTTTTGGACTGATTATTCTTGGGGCGGAACTATTTTCCATTATCGCCCTCGACTATTACCTGCTGTTTAATCCCGCCTTTATCGTATTTCGTATAGTGATAGCCCTTGTTCTAATCTCATTTGGCATCAGATTGAGGAAAGAGCCTGCTAAACAGGAAACAGATGAAGACGAAGCAGATGAAACTGATTACTGGCAATAAGGTAATATCGCTACTTGAAGCGCCATGTCTGCAGGTGAACCTGTTAAGCGAGTAGATAGCTATGCTGCATAGAATAAACATACAGACAAAATCAAGGGTTGAGTTTCAGGATATCACTTTACAGGTGAAGAATGCCGTCGCCAAAAGCTCCCTTAAAAGCGGAATATGCCATGTAGTCACCCTCCATACCACATCAGCAATAACCGTCAATGAAAACGCCGACCCCGATGTAGTAAAGGATATGATTGATGAACTGAACTCTCTTGTACCCCAACACTCTCTATACCGTCATCGTGAAGGGAACTCTCCCGCCCACATCAAGGCAAGCATCATTGGTAACTCTGCATCACTCATCGTTGAAGATGGCACACTGCTCCTCGGCACATGGCAAGGCATCTTCTTCTGCGAGTTCGACGGCCCCAGGAATCGCACCGTGCTTGTAAAGGTCATTTCAGACTCCCCTTGAGTTCGTCATCAGGGAGAGCTGATTTTCGCTATTTATTTTATCAATAAGAGGAGGGTAGAATGGACAAGCTGGAAGGAAAAGAAAGCCTGATTGCATACTGCGGCCTCTACTGTGGCGACTGTCACGTTTATCAGCAGAAGATACCTGACTTCGCCCGCGACCTTAGAAAGGAGCTGCGAAGGACCAAGTATAAGAAGTTCGCCGATTCAATGGCCCAGATGGGCTTCGGCAAGGCATTTGAAAACTATGACAAATGCTATGAAGTGCTGGGAGCAATGGTAAAATTCCGCTGTCACAAGGGATGCCGCCTGGGAGGCGGCCCACCTTTCTGTAAAATACGACTATGCTGCCAGAAAAAAGGTATCGCCGGCTGCTGGGAGTGCGAAGAGTTTGAGACCTGTACCAAGCTAGATTTCCTGAAG
>JAUUZT010000012.1 GCA_030589825.1 Dehalococcoidia bacterium | reverse complement strand
GATGCCTTTTCCTTCTCCTTCACCTGTCACTTTGCGGTGATGATTGGAGTCCAGATTGGGTAGCCACACGTATTTGCCACCAAGGCGATAGGCGGCGACGATAGCCTCAGGGTTTAGCCCTCCAACGGTGTTATTAAGAACAACGCCACCGAAGAGTTCAATTTTCTTCTTATTGTGCTCTACAGCCCACTGGTTAACAACTTTCTGAACTAATATTACAGATCGGGTAGTTGGAGTATCATGGTTTTTAAAAACAATTCCCCCTTGACCGATATAGCACCCCTGGATAGCCAAGTCTAGTTCATCAAACAGTCGTTCAGTGGTGGCAGAGGGCCCACTATGCTGATGGATATCATAGGAACCACGAAGTAGTTGCCACATCCTCTCATTCTCAAAGGAAGGAGACTTCATTCTGGTTTTCAGTGCTTTGAGTGAATTGTCGAGCGTTCCATAGGCGGAGGTGCCATTTTTTATTACCACTGCTCCTCTCATGCGTTTTATCATCTCTGTACTCAAAGATGCTTCATATATTTCCTCTTTCATTTTCTATTTATTCCTTTTCTTTCAAATTTATGTTAACGGAGAAAAATTATTAGAAGTGAAATCAATTAAAAATACATTTTTATAACTCGGATGTGGAAAAAATCTCTCCCTTCAATTTTGCATGAAGTATAAGGTCCAGGTTTTTAATAGGGACTCGAATTTGCGCCAGAGTATCCCTTTCGCGGATGGTTACTTGATTGTCCTCCAAAGATTGGAAGTCGATAGTAACACAAAATGGAGTGCCTATTTCGTCTTGGCGCCTGTATCTTCTTCCTATGCTTTGGGAATCATCGTAATGAGTTGTGAAGCTTCTACATAGTTGTTTATGGATTTCCTTGGCCAGGACAGCTAGATTTTCTTTCTTGCTTAATGGAAGAACAGTAACTTTAATAGGGGCTAGAGAAGGGTGTAAGTGTAATACCACTCTGCTTTCACCCTTGACTATTTCCTCATCGTAGGCATCAAGAAGGAAGGCTAGTAATGAACGGTCAACCCCCGCTGAAGGTTCAATAACAAAAGGCAGATAGTGCGTGTCACTTTCTCTGTCGTAGTAGCTAAGATCTTTCCCACTGTGTTCAGAGTGTTGAGTTAAGTCGTAATTACCCCTGTTAGCAATACCCTCCAGTTCTGACCATCCCATAGGGAACAGGTACTCGATATCAGAACAGGCTTTAGCGTAATGGGCTAGTTCATCTTTACCATGCTGACGAAGTCGTAAATTCTCTGGTTTGATACCAAGGTTGATATACCATTTGTATCTTTCTTTAAACCAGTAGTCGAACCATTGTTCATCGGTTCCTTGCTTAACGAAGTATTCCATTTCCATCTGTTCGAACTCGCGGGTTCTGAAGATGAAATTACCTGGAGTGATTTCGTTACGGAAAGATTTGCCTATCTGTGCGATGCCCAGTGGCAATTTCTTTCTGGAAGTGGATATTACATTGGCGAAATTGACGAATATTCCCTGAGCAGTTTCTGGACGGAGATAAATCGTATTTGCCTGTTCTTCCACGGGGCCCATGAAAGTCCTGAACATGAGGTTGAACATTTTAGGGTCTGTTAATTCACCATTGCATTTTGGGCATTTATCCTCTTTTAGTTCACTGGAACGCCATCTTGAATGACACGATTTGCATTCTACCATTGGATCAGTGAAGTTGCTAATATGCCCGCTTGACTTCCATATTTCAGGTGACATGAGGATGCTTGTATCTATACCAAGTACATCATCTCTCTCTTGTACCATAGTTCTCCACCATGCATCTTTAATATTACGTTTTAACTCTATTCCTATAGGGCCATAATCCCAGCAACTGGAAATACCTCCGTAGATCTCGCTGCTAGGGTAAATAAACCCTCTGCGTTTGCAAAGGGAAACAATTTTATCCATTTCTAATTTCTGTAGCATTTTATATTTTTCCTAATTTTCTTAGACTAGCAATTCTATAGCATATCCGTCAATGAGATTTGCTGGTGTCATCATATGCCTTTATTCATCCCAACTATTCAGATCAGTGACCGCCTGACAGAGGATATCTACTGCATTCTCAGCATTACTTATATCTATTACCTCTTGAGGAGAGTGGCTATATCTTCTGGCTATAAACATAAGGGTGGAATCGATCTCCGGGTTTACTTCATAGGATATATGATGGTCAGCGAATGTCCTGGTACTTACATCAACATTGAAAGGGATGTTTAGTTTACCGGCTGCGTCTATAAGCAGTTTATTTAGTCGTGGGCTGGCAAAATTTGCGGTTGCAGGGTACATCCTATCAGCTGGTTGGCAGAAGGAGAGCCTGCGTACTCCTAGACCTGTATGCAGCGGAACAGTTTTATTCTTGTCTGGGAGAGCGTCTTGAGCAAAACCAGTATCAAGGGCAATAAACCAGTCTGGTGATATCTGCTGTAAAACATGTCTAACTCCAAGGCCACTTGTCTCTTCCTGGACTGCTCCAATCAGAAAGATATTGTGTTTTGGCTTCTTAGTCAGTCGTCGAGCTAGCTCAACCATGATGCTACAACTGACTCTATCGTCAATTGAATGGCTGGCCAGAATAGTTTTATTATCATCCAACCACCTGACAGGCATGTCAAACACTATAGGATCACCTATAGAAACAAAATTTTGTCGATTACCCACGTCAATCCACAATTCTGTGTTATCAGCTTCAAAGTGAGCACTGGGAGAACAGACTACACCGGGAATATCACGATCTTTGCCCAAGATAAGGACAGCAGTTCCTGGCAGGGTACGAAAATTAATCCATCCTAAGCGATCGAACCAGACAAACTCATCGACCTTTTGTACTACCATACTTACTGTATCCATGTGAGCTTCTAGCATGAGAGAATGTTTCCCCTCTGTTCCGTTTATTTTAGCGATTAAATTGCCTATCTTATCAATATGCATTTCATCTACGTGATCTTTTAGCAAATTGCTTAATCTAGAAGCCACTCGATGTTCGAATCCTGTTGGTCCTGGTATCTGAACAAGCTCATACAACAAGTCTGCTATCATTTTATATCTCCTTATTTATATTCATGTAATATGCCACGGCTAAAAAAGCCCTTTAGACATGACACGAAAGATGTATTTGGATTTCCTGCTAATTTGGTCAAGACTGTGAGAGTATATTATAGATTATTCTTATAATGGATTGTTGAGTAATAGCTGGTTTTTATAAAGGTGATTTATCAGGACATATAAATAATGCTATCAGATATATTGCTTGGTCTCAAAATAGGTACCGTGTTAAAATCCAGTTGTTTTTAAAAATGGAAATGCCTCTACGAAAGATAGAAACTGAGAATGTCGAATTAATTGAGTTGGTGTATATTGCTGTCTGAAGCAGCGTAAAAAATAAAGATGGATTTAAAGAAATTATTTAAACCGAGATCAATTATAGTTATAGGGGCATCGAGTTTGCCTGGGAAAATTGGTTATAGTGTAGTTAATAATTTATTAAAGGGGGGATACCCAGGGGAAATCTTTCCAGTTAACCTTAAGGAGTCAAATATTCTGGGGATTAAAGCATATAAGTCGGTTCTTGATATTCCCAAACATGAGATAGACTTGGCTATATTAGCTATACCAGCGCGCTTTTGTGTTAATGCTGTTAGAGAATGTGGAAAGATGGGAACTAAATTTGCTGTAGTAATAAGTGCGGGTTTTGCCGAGGCAGATAATTTAGCATTAGAGGAAGAACTTGTCACTATGGCCAGCAAGTATGGAATGAGGATTGTTGGCCCTAATGTTGTGGGGATTCTAAGTAATCCCAGTAAATGCAATGCTTCTTTTGCCCCATGCTTGCCTTATTCAGGTAAGATAGCTTTGATCTCTCAGAGCGGAGCAATGATTGTGGCAGTAGATGCTAAATCTTGGGTTGAAAGCATAGGCATTTCATATTTGGTAAGTATAGGTAATATGTCTGATGTTCAGATTGATGAAGTAATTGATTATTTCAATACTGATTCAGACGTAGAGACCATTGCTATTTATATAGAAGGATTAAAAGATGGTCGTGCTTTCATGAAAGCAGCGGAGCGCTGTACTAAACCTATTATAGTATTGAAGGCTGGTGTATCTATGAGAGGAGCTGCTGCTGCAGCTTCACATACTGGCTCTATGGCTGTGGGCAATGAAATGTTTGATGCAGCCATGAAACAATGTGGTGTAGTAAAAGCCAGGAGTCTGAGTGCACTTTTTTATCGTTCTAAGGCGCTAGCTATTCAGCCTCCGTTGAGAGGTGATAATTTACTTGTTATCACTAATGGTGGTGGGGCTGGAGTTTTAACTGCAGATGCCTCGGAATTAAATGGTATTTCTTTGAACGAGGCTGATGAAACACTACAGCGGGATATGCAGAAATACATGCCCCCTTTTGGTAGCTCTAAGAACCCGATAGACCTTACTGGGATGGCAACAGCCTCTACATATCATGACGCGATGAAAACGGCTTTATTACATGATTGGGTAGATGGAGTTATCGTACTCTACAGTATAACTTCTACAACATCTCCCTTAGCAATGGCTGAAGCGATTGTTAAAAGTATAAGGGATTCTGAAGTTACTGACAAACCAGTTGTAGCTGCTTTTCTTGGCGGAGCAGAATGCCGTATAGCGATAACTAGCCTTATCGAGAATAGTGTCCCTGCTTACGACGGAATCGAAGTTGCAGTAAATGCTATGGCTGCTTTGCATGAATTGGCACAAGCTGGTGATTCAAATATTTTAAGTTACAAGCCTTATACAGATGTCAACAAGAAGAAAGTCAGAGAGAGCCTTAATAGCATAATAGCTGAAGGGAGAAAAGAGCTTAACGAATTAGAGTCAAAGGAAATTCTTTCTGCGTATAGACTACCTGTAGTTGAGACATTTCTAGCAAAGGATAAAGATGAAGCAGTATCTTTAGCTAACAATATTGGATATCCTGTTGTCATGAAAATATCCTCTCCTCAAATTTTACATAAGACTGATGCTGGCGGAGTAAAAGTAGGAGTGAGTAATGAAAGAGAAGTAAGGGAGACTTATAACCTGTTGGTCAATAATGCACGAAAGTACAATGCGAAGGCTATAGTTCAGGGAGTAGCAATACAGAAAATGGCCAAAGCTGGGACAGAAATCATCATCGGGTCTATTTGCGATAGGGTTTTTGGTTCTATGGTGATGTTTGGACTGGGGGGTATTTTTGTTGAGCTATTAAAAGATATAGTTTTTAGAATAGCACCTGTAAGTAAAGAAAAAGCGATAGAAATGATTCGGGAAACCAGGGCCTGTCCAATATTTGAGGGGCTGAGAGGGCAAATTCCCCGAGATATTGATGCTGTTGCGGAAAGTATAAGCCGCTTGAGTCAATTAGTTTACGATTTTGATGAGATTAAAGAGATAGATGCTAATCCTGTCTTCATGTATCAACAACAATTGGGTTGCATAGTTGTTGATGCTCGTATTATTTTAAAATAACTACTCTTTGATGTGTCTATTGTCTGTGTTCTGTCGTAAATCATACTGATGGGTTTATGTCGGAATGTGCACACTTTTCTCTTTCTATGATGTTTTGATATGCTGTAACATAAGATTTCAATGGGATAATTAGAAATACAATTAATAATATTAATTAAGTAATGGGTGAATTACATAATGAAGAAGGTGAAGCATGATAGAAGGGTATGATGTTGAAGTAAAACTGCTGGCTGTTACTCCGGAACCTGAGAATTTGATAGAGAGAGCGGGGAGATTATGCTGGGATACTCAGGATAAAACAGGTACGCAACCAGACCGAATTCAAAAATGGTTGGAGATTGGTCATGAGTCAATGGTTGAGCATGCTTGTGCCACTTTCTATATTCGAGCTAGCCGTGTCTTGACACATGAATTGGTTCGACACAGGTTGGCAAGCTATAGCCAGAGGAGCCAGAGGTATGTAAGGGAGGATGAGCCCAGGTATATTGAACCTCCTGAGATCATTGAAAAAGGAGATTCAGGGAGACGGTGTTTCAAGAATGCTATGGAAGTTTGCTGGGGAGCTTATCAACAATTGTTGGCTGAAGGGATAAAGCCAGAGATAGCTCGTTATGTTCTTCCAAATGCTTGTGAGACGCAAATAATCTGCACCTGGAATTTTCGTGAGATTCGGCAAATTATTAAGTTAAGGACGAGCAAGCGAGCATTACCGGAGATAAGATTAGTAGCCGGAGAGATAAAAAGAATTGTAAAAGAAATAGCCCCTCAGGTGTTTGCTGATTTGTAGCCTGTCACTGTGAGTGCATAAAGTGTGAATAACAAAAGTGCAAGTATGGAAGAGCTTGTTGCTGGAGTTCGTAAACTGGGAATAGAAGTTGATATTAAGCATCAAAAGCTGTTTAGACTATATTACCAAGAATTGTTGGACTGGAATAAAAAGATAAACCTGACTGCAATAACAGATTACAAGGCAGTGAAGGTAAAGCATTTTCTTGATTCTTTAACTGTAATCTCAGTTATTACTGGAGAGGAATTAACTAACCCTCACCTGAATATCATAGATATAGGCACTGGAGCAGGTTTTCCAGGAATTCCTCTTAAAATAATCTTGCCTCAGGTCAGGTTGGCGCTTCTTGATTCTACAGCAAAGAAGACAGCCTTTCTGGTTCATATGGTTGAGAAACTGCAGTTGCTAGATGTAGAAGTAATAACAGGGAGGGCTGAGGAAATGGCTCATTTTCCTGCATATCGTCAGCAATTTGACTTAGTTGTTTCAAGAGCGGTTGCGCCAATGTCTACACTTGTTGAATTGACTTTGCCTTTCTGTCGAATTGGAGGGAGGTTAGTGGCTCATAAGAAAGGTAAAATTGAGCAGGAAATAGAGAAGGCAAATGAAGCTATTGATATTCTGGGGGGTAAGTTTGTAAGAACGGAGAAAATGAATATTGAGGAACTAGATGAGGAGCGTTATCTAGTGGTTGTTGAGAAAATTCGTTCAACACCCGAAAAATATCCTCGACGCAGTGGTATGCCAGCCAGAAGGCCTATCGGGAAGAATAATTAGTAACCTGGTTCTGTTATTGGGAGTGCTTTATTTGCCAAAGAAAGTGATAAGTATTATGATGGATAGGAGAGGAGATTAGAGAAAATGGAGAAAGGTACATGGATTACTAAAACTGGTTTGGCGAAAATGCTCAAGGGTGGAGTAATTATGGATGTGGTTACGCCAGAGCATGCCAAGATTGCAGAAGATGCCGGAGCATGTGCAGTTATGGCTCTGGAAAGGGTGCCGTCGGATATACGTGCTGCTGGTGGAGTAGCTCGTATGGCAGATCCAACTATAATACAAGCAATAATGGATACTGTTAGTATCCCCGTGATGGCAAAGTGCCGTATTGGTCATTTTGTCGAAGCACAACTTTTATCAGCCATGGGTGTGGATTTTATTGATGAATCCGAAGTTCTTACCCCCGCTGATGAAAGCCATCATGTATGGAAGCATGAGTTCAATGTTCCTTTTGTTTGTGGTTGTAGGGACTTAGGCGAAGCATTGAGGCGTATTTCGGAAGGGGCAGCTATGATAAGGACCAAGGGAGAAGCAGGTACGGGTAATATAGTTGAAGCTGTTAGGCATATGCGTACTGTGCAGGATGAGGTTCGCAAAGTAAAGTCTCTATTGGAAGAACAGTTAGTTGCTGAAGCAAAAATGCTCGGCACCTCCTTAGAGTTGCTACTTGAAGTGCATAAAACCGGAAAATTGCCGGTGGTGAACTTTGCTGCTGGGGGGATAGCCACACCTGCAGATGCGGCTTTAATGATGCAATTGGGAGCCGATGGTGTATTTGTTGGGTCAGGTATATTTAAGTCTAGTAATCCCTCAACTATGGCAAAAGCCATAGTGAAGGCTACTACTCATTATCAGGACCCTGCTATAATCACTGAGTGTTCTAGAGGATTGGGGGAGGCAATGCCGGGCTTGGATATAAAGACTATACCTCAACAAGAATTATTAGCTACCAGAGGGTGGTAAAGACAGATTTGCAGAGGGTAGTTGCAGATGACTTGGACGAATTGCTAGGTATATTGCCTTCTCGTATTTGTGAGCTGATTTACCAGAAAACAAACTATAACGAGCTTCTGGAAATAGTCATGGATTTGGGGAGGCTACCGGAAGTTCGTTTTCTCCACCAGGAGTTTATTCTCGGTTCGGAAGAGATTACCTCTGCTGATATTGATTATATAGTATCTCGTATTAGTCAATTCAGTGGGGATAACAGGGCTGGCATTGAGCGCACATTACATCGCATTTCAGCAATGCGTAATAGAAGTGGTCGGATAATTGGGTTGACCTGTCGTGTGGGAAGAGCAGTATTTGGCACGGTGAAGATAATCTTGGACCTTGTTGAGTCAGGACAAAGCGTTTTGCTTCTGGGGTGTCCAGGTGTTGGAAAGACAACCATGTTACGCGAGGTAGCCAGGGTATTGGCAGATGATTTAAAGAAACGTGTTATCGTAATAGATACTTCTAATGAGATAGCTGGAGATGGTGATATTCCTCATCCAGCCATTGGACATGCACGGAGAATGCAGGTAGCTACACCTGCTATGCAACATGCAGTGATGATCGAAGCAGTAGAAAATCATATGCCCGAAGCGATTATCATTGATGAGATAGGTACCGAACTTGAAGCCCAGGCGGCTAGGACTATTGCAGAAAGAGGAGTCCAATTGGTAGGTACAGCACATGGCAATACACTAGAAAATCTGATTATGAACCCTACGCTATCTGATCTCATTGGGGGCATTCAGACGGTTACGTTAGGAGATGAAGAGGCGAAGCGCCGCCATACGCAGAAATCAATTCTTGAGCGTAAAGCGCCCCCTACATTTGATGCAGTAGTCGAGATTTTAGATTACAATAAAGTGGTTGTTCATCCAAATGTTGTTAGTGCAGTAGATGCTATCTTGCACCATCAATCTGTTCCAGGAGAGCTCCGTTGGTTGGATGAGGCCGGAGAAGTCCAGGTGAAAGAGCTGACTACTTTGCATGAGGGTAACAGACAGGAGAATGATGATAGAGAAGCGAAAGAAGCAGATGAAGAGGCGCTACATATTTATATTTTTGGCGTGAATCGGTCATTATTACAAAAATGTGCAAAGGAAGAGAAAAGAAATCTGAGGATTATAGATGACCTAAAGCAGGCTGATATTTTTCTTACTACACGTAGTTACTACCGAAAAAAGTCTCAGAGAATAAGAGATGCCGAGATGACGGGCACCTCAATCTATGTACTTCGGAATAACAGTATTTCACAAATGAAGCAATGCTTAGGCGTAGTCTTCCCCCCTGATTCGGAAAGTGGCTACATTCATCGTTTACAAAACCTAATTGCTAAACGACGTGAGAGTGTATATTGAAGGTACAGTTTTATTAAATAAAATAAAACAATAGAAAGATAGGAACTGCATTTGAGTTTGTTTATTGTATTTGAAGGTGGCGAAGGCTGTGGAAAAAGTACACAGGCCAGGGCTCTATATAGAAAACTGTGTCATCAGGGTATTCCTGCAGTGTTTACAATTGAGCCAGGGGGCACTTTATTGGGGACCAGGATTAGGAAGATACTAAAAAACAGAGGGAGTATTCCTATTACTCCTGAATCGGAGCTTTTTCTTTTTTCAGCCTCCCGTTCCCAACTGTTAAAAGAGGTTATTTTACCTGCTTTACAAGCAGGTAAAATTGTTATCTGTGATCGCTTTATCTCGTCTACTATTGCTTATCAGGGTTACGGCCGAAGGCTCTCAATGACTACTATAGAAAGGGTTAATGACTTAACAATTCAAAAACTTGTTCCGGATCTTACTATTCTGTTAGATATTGACCCTGAAGAAGGGTTGGCTCGAAGACGCGATATATATGACCGTTTTGAATCTATGGATATCTCGTTTCATCGTCGTGTGAGAGAAGGTTATTTGAAGATGGCTTCGTTAGACTCGGATCGATGGGGTATAATCGATGCTTCTCTACCACGAAAAGAAATTGCTTGTATTATTTGGAGAAAAATCCTCGACCTGCTGAAAGAAAGCAATCATTCACTGAAATGAGTAAAGGCCGGGTGGCAGTGGCCTTAAGTGGAGGAATGGATTCATCTGTAGCTGCTTACTTGTTAATAAAAAGTGGTTACCAGATTGAGGGAGTACATGCGTTGCTCCATGATTCAGCTAAATCTCAATACCATGCGCATCTAGCTAGAAATATCTGTACTGCTCTGAATGTTCCTTTTCGTCAGGTAGATTTACGAGAGGAATTTAAGAGGTATGTAATCGATTATTTTTATCAGGAATATCAAAGAGGAAGAACTCCCAATCCATGCTTGGCATGTAATCGATATATCAAGTTTGGGTTTTTACTGGAGGAAATTCTCTCTTCTGGGATAGAATATGTAGCTACTGGACATTATGCTAGAAGTGAGTTCAAAGACAG
>JAUUZT010000171.1 GCA_030589825.1 Dehalococcoidia bacterium | reverse complement strand
TTAACTTCTTCTGTTGTTACACATATAGTAAGCCCCGATAGTATTTTATTTAAGTATGGGAAATACTTGCTACTGGAATCTGCACCTACAGCAGAACTTGATGCCATCGTGGAAACACTTAATGAATACCCTGAATTTATTTTAGAGATATCTGCCCATACCGACTCGCGAGGGCCTCAGGAGTATAACCAATGGTTATCAATTAAACGGGCTTCTTCAGCAGCAAATTATATTTTATCAACGGGTATAGACGGATCAAGAATTATCCAGAAGGGCTTCGGAGAAACTAAACTTCTCAATAATTGTCGTGACGGCATAAAATGTTCTGCTAAACTCCATGCTGTTAATCGAAGGCTGGAGTTTGATTTTAAAAGGGTAGAGGACCCTAAATAATCGATAAATAATCTTATCCTTATAACAGATATTACAACCTGTTAAATATTATAATTTCTATGGATTACAAATTGAGAATATTAAGCCTAAAATGTTATTTAAAGGATGAATCAGGTGGTGATGAAGTTTACCTTAAATCAGCAGGGAAAAAGATATGGCCGGTAGAGGAGAAGTATGTGGTGGCAAAGGAAGAAACCACACCCATCGAACTTGAATTTATAATACAAAAAGGGGCCGTGATTTCTTATGAATTATGGGATCATGATACACTTTCTGCCAATGATCATCTGGGAAGTATTACGATTACTGCTGAAGCCCATGGTCATTTTGTAAATGAGTTTACCAAGCAAGGAAAAGACAACTCGAAGTATGCCCTTGAGTGGGAAATAGGGTAGACATTTATTTAATGGTATCCCCGCGAATTTATGCTATGTATTGGCTTTTAACCGCACTTACAAATAGTGTCTAGCCTAATGTCGTCTAATATTTCAATAGTATGACCCTGCCCCTTAATAATTCCTTGCTCCTTAAACTCACTCATCAAGCGTGAAACGCTCTCGGGAGAGGTAGAGATCAGGTCAGCCATATCCTTTCTAGAGATAGTGAGCTGAAATGGGTTAGATTCATATAATACATTACTCATATATAATAGTAACTCTGAAAATCTGCCATTAATCTGTTTCGTGGTTAATGAAAACAAGCGATTATATGACTTAATAAGGTCAACATTCAAAGTCTCAATGATTCCCTTAGCAAATTCAGAATTTTCAAGTACTAGTTCACGAAAAACATTGATATCCTTTAGGCAAACTTCTACATCTGTTAACGCTTCAGCCGAAAACGGAAATACGGCTTCTCCATACAAAGCCTGAACACCAATAAATGTCCCTGGCTTAGCGATGGTAAGAATAGTGATGTCATCGTCGTTTTCCAGATATAGTTTCACAAATCCTTTACGGATATAAATTACATGTGACATGAACATGCCTTGTTTGCTAAGTAGCTCTCCTTTCTTAAAAGATAGCTCGGTACGATGCTCATCAACCTTGTTCATTTGCTCCGCTGTAAGCTTTTGGAACGGTTTTGACTTGACTTTGCAGTCCATGCAGTTTATTTTAATATACTCTTTGGTATTTGTCATTTTGTTCTCTTTAGAAAAGTGATGTATATCACAATTATTAGTGCCAAAGTTAACACCAAAGTATGAGCAAGGCAATGACAATAATCATAATTTCTATTTGCACTAATTGTACTTTTGAAACGTCAGAAAAGCAAACCCAAAGCTGCTCTGAACGGTCACATTTATAACAAAATTTTAAAGGCGTATGAAGATATTCATGATGATATAGGAATGTCTAAAAACTAGCTTCCATATCATATTCAACGCATGTTATTCCAGAGCTCATGCGTAAAAATTAAATCGGTTAATTAAAAAAAATCAAAAACAATTAAATTATGAAAAAGTTAAATAAAATTCTTTTATTGATGGCTATATTGCCATTCCTATTTGTTACCAGTTGTAAGGATGATGATCCGACACCTGTTAATCCAATTGAACCTGGTACTAGTTTTGATATTCTGTCGGAATATTTGGTTGCCAATGATATGGATTTAGATGATGTACTGGGAGCCGTAGGTGGATCTTGGATTACTGCTCGTCCTGCAACTGCAGATGACATTCCAGGGTTCTTATCAACACGTTATGTAATGGACATTCGTGCAGAAGGCGATTATAACCTGGGTCATATTGAAGGAGCTGTAAACTCATCCTTAGGGGCCATCGTAGCTGACGCAGCTAATGCAGGCGATAAGCAGATATTAGTTGTTTGCTATACAGGTCAAACGGCATCGCATGCAACTGTTGCCTTACGTTTAAGTGGTTTTGATAATGCTCAAGTTCTTAAGTGGGGAATGAGTGGCTGGACAACTGAAACTGGTTATGATAAGTGGTCTGGTGCTACTTCATCAGCAGGTAAAGAAAGTCCTAATTGGACAATGAATTCTACTTTACCAGCAGAAACATTTGAATACCCAAGTTTTACTACAACTAGCACAGATGGTGCAACTATATTAGAAGAACGCGTTGCTGTAATGACAGCTGGCGGCTTTAAAGGTGTAGTAAGTTCTGATGTTTACACTACTCCTGCTAATTATCATATTAATAATTACTGGGCAGAGGCCGATGTAACTAAGTATGGTCATATAGATGGTG
The DNA here is from genome assembly GCA_030589825.1 of Dehalococcoidia bacterium. Classification (GTDB taxonomy): domain Bacteria; phylum Chloroflexota; class Dehalococcoidia; order GIF9; family AB-539-J10; genus JAUUZT01. The sequence continues at coordinate 729 of JAUUZT010000171.1, read as the reverse complement.
CTTATAGAATAAGTCCTTTGACACTTGCTGGTGGTGAAATGGCTAATCTAGACCCTGCTGAAAGTGTTGTTACTTATTGCTGGACAGGACAGACATCATCGATGATTACTGCGTATTTAACAATACTGGGATACGATGCCTTAAGTTTAAAATTTGGTGCAAACTCAATGATATATGATGATTTGGTGGCAAATGCAGCACATAACTGGGCACCTCCTGGATCGGATTACCCACTTGTAGCAAATTAAAGCATTACTCAGAGCTTAAAAGTCGCAAGTATCGCTTGCTTAGGCGGGCATACATGTGGTGACCGATTAGCTCGAGCACTGGAGCCGGTGGGGTGCTCCCTGCATCCCCCGGTTTATTTAAACTTTAAATATCAAAAAAATGAAAAGGATATTAATAATATTATCCCTGATATCACTCACCCTGGTTTTTAGTAATAATAGTTACGCGCAAGGTTGCGATGCACCATCGAGTGATGAGGGAGTACAGGTATTTGGCTATATACAGCCAGAACTCAGGAGCTTCTTTTATGAAGACCCTGAAGTAAGCTTTGCCTTTCGCAGAGCTCGAATTGGAGTGATGGGAAATATACCCTATGACTTTAGTTATTATGTATTACTGGAGACTAGCCAGTTTATGAATCCGGAAGGTAGTACAGGAGCATTCTTATTAGACGCATTTGTGAGCTACACTCGTTTTGAGTATCTAAAGTTTTCACTTGGT
>JAUUZT010000205.1 GCA_030589825.1 Dehalococcoidia bacterium | reverse complement strand
GATTTCGGCGTCCCTTCTTTCAGTTGTATCCAGAGCCCCGCAATAACCTATAATCCTGACCAATGCCCTCTCTGTGCTAATCAGATACCTTTAATTAAGCCAGGCAGTCATAGCTCTAGGTTGCTTGACAGTGCACATGATAAAACCTTAAAATAGTTGGATACGCCGAGGTAGCTCAGGTGGTAGAGCAGTGGACTGAAAATCCGCGTGTCAGCAGTTCGACTCTGCTCCTCGGCATTTTTCATGCCGAAGTGGCGGAATGGTAGACGCGGCAGTCTCAAAAACTGTTGAGAGGAAACTCTCGTGTCGGTTCGAGTCCGACCTTCGGCACCAAATATATCGATGCCGGGTTGTGTAGCGGTAGCACGGAGGACTTTGAATCCTTTAGCCCTGGTTCGAATCCAGGCCCGGCAGCTTGTATGATATACTTACACAAGGATATTTTTATATAATCTGTATAATCCTCGGTAGCTCAACGGTAGAGCAAGCGGCTGTTAACCGCTAGGTTGTAGGTTCGAGTCCTACCCGAGGAGCCAATTAAACCAAAGAAATTCTCACTATTTCAGTCTTGAACACCCTAAGGGATATATCTTATTATATAGGCTTAAAGGAAACTGACATTAAAAGACAGGGGATAAATAAGAAACCATATTTGCCCCCTGTCTTTCTTTAATTACGAATAGTTAAACTTGATTTATTTTGCTTCTGCCAGCATGTTCTTTAGACCTTCGCCATTAGTCTTGCTCCAATCATAAATAACACGCCAATCCCAACCAACACAGAAATGACGAACACCCATTTCAATCCATGGCTTTGCTTGCTCAAAACTACCAATCTCTACCCTGGGATGGATACCATTCTTAAGTGCCTTCTCTATCATCTCACGATGTGCGCGCTGAGTATCAGGCCCTTTTGTATTTCCTGCCTGTCCAATATTAATAGAATAATCTCCAGGTCCAAACTGAACCATATCCAGCCCTTTAAGAGATAGAATCTCATCCAATTGTTCCATCGCCCCAGCTTTTTCAATCATAAGTACAACCACCACATCATTCATAGCTTTAGCCCAAGCTTCACTGCAAGGTTCCACCACATATCCTACATTGCGACGCATCCCACAACCATGCAAACCTCCATCTTCAGGAGTCTCTGCCTTCACTGCACGAATACACTCCTTAGCCTCATCTGCTGAACGGCAATCAGTAAACAGCACACTATCAATTCCAGCATCTATTGATCTGGTAGCAATAAAAATCCTGGGTTCCTGCTCTACCTTCATCATTGAGGACATATTAGGAAATAGATTAACTGCCCGAGCAAAATTAGCCAGATCCTTAAGGTCCCAGTCAGCATATTCGCCAACAAGTTCAATATAATCAAAAGCGCCTGAATATCCAATCACTTCTGCTATATTGGGCGATACATCATTCATGTGAGTACCAACCGTTGATTTTCCTGCATCTAGGAATTCCCTGAACTTATTCTTTCTCATTTCGCCTCCATAAATAATATTGATATCAAGACATAATCATACCATGTGAGCATCCATTATTAAAGCATTAAATCCACTAAAAGTAGCACCATTAACTAAACAATAATAAAGTAACTGTATCTAGTATAAAGAATACTATTGCTAAAAATGAATCAACTTTTCCCTTTAATATGACTCCTTATATATCTTTGCTATTGCAGCAGCATCTGGCACATTTGGATTAGCCTTCAATTGAGGGATTGCATTCTGAGCACAGTCTTTAGCTATAGATACTAAGTCATTATAGTCAGCCCCCAACCCTTGAAGGTTGTGCTTCATTCCTATCTTTTCCAACCAATTTTCTGTCTCTCCTACTATATCTTCTTTGCCAAACCCTTGTAGTCCTAAGAACCTAAATCTCTCAGGGCATGCAGAATAGGTATATTTCATCCATGCAGGAAGAAGTGCTGCTTGTACATCTCCATGTGCTATGTCATATTTTCCGCTTAGCGAAAACCCCATTGGATGTAAAGGCAAAGAGCCAACACCTCCCCCTAAAAACATGGAAGGAGAACAGGCCATGGTACTAGCCCAAGCTAATAAGTTACGTGCTTCAATGTCGTCAGGCTTATTCAACACCTGTGGCAATGATTCAACCACCACTTTCAGTAGTACTCCATAAATACTATCTGTTATCATTGATACACTTGGTGCACTGATATATTTCTCAACCAAATGAGAAAATATATCAACTCCGCCTTGGGCAGTTGGTTTCCTTGGCAAAGTTATTGTTAATTCAGGATCAATAATAGAAACTTTGGAGAGAAATGCCGAGCTAACCAGTACGCGTTTCTGGCGGGTTTCCCAATTACTAATCACTGATGCCATATCCTGTTCCGAACCACTAGCAGCTACAGTTGAGGCTAAAATAAGTGGCAGTGGGCTTGTTTCAGGTTCAACGAAAGATACTGCTCCTTCTGTATACTCCCATATTGGTTTGTTATTGGTCTTAGCTAAAGTAAGGCTTTTAGCCGTATCCATAACGCTACCACCACCAAGTCCAATAATAAGGTCTAACCCTTTACTACGGATTATTGAAGCCCCCTCATCTATAGTCGAGACACGAGGATTAGAAACTATTTTATCGAATACAAAAACGTCCAAATCTTTATCCTCTAAATTCCGTACCGCTTTATCTAATAATCCAGTCTGCCTTGCACTATTTATGCCTGTTACTAGTAGAACTTTCTTTCCCAATTTGCTTGCTTCTCTCCCAAGAACCCCTATACTACCTATCCCAAATATAACCTTTGCAGGCCATGAAAAAGTGGTTAACATATAATTCCTCCTAATTTTGCTAATTTAGAAATAACATTATCAATTATTATATAGACAACACAACTATATTAAAGGATAAAATGACTAATCTGTAATTTATCCTATACCAACTTATCCCTT
>JAUUZT010000177.1 GCA_030589825.1 Dehalococcoidia bacterium | reverse complement strand
TTATGACCTGTATCAACAGCTAATCCTGTCTTCGAGGCAGCCGCCCTGGCAAGCTGGTCGCAGCGCTCATTCTGCTCATGCCCCTCATGCCCCCTTATCCAGTTGAACTCCACTTCATGACTGTCACATAGCTTTAATAGCCTTTCCCAGAGGTCAGGGTTCAGGGCTTTTTCCTTCCGGTTACGCATCCAGCCATTCGCTTTCCAACGCTGTACCCAGCCTTTCGTCATCGCATTGACAACATACTGCGAATCGCTAAATATTCTCACTGAACACTTCTCTTTTAATGATTCCAGGGCAACGATAGCCGCCATCACTTCCATACGGTTGTTGGTTGTATTACTGAATCCACCCGAGAACTCTCCCTCTTTCCCCTTATAATCTATAATTATTCCGTAACCGCCGGGGCCGGGATTGCCGCTGCAGGCACCATCAATGTATATGTTTACTTTCTTTAACTCGCTCATAATATAGTAAATCTAACCGCTTAAGGGAATACTGTCAACAGCAGTGTATAAAAAGGCATACACCATGAGTATTCTTAACAAAGTGAAATGAAAAGAGGAATATCATTCCCACCTTCCCTTTCTGAGTTCCCTCTTCCTATAAGGGAGAGGGTTAGGGAGTGGGTGAAAAACTACTTCCTTATAAAATCTCCTCTCCCTTGAGGGAGAGGACTAAGGTGAGGATGCCCTATGTCATTCCTGCGAAAGCAGGAATCTACCCGGTGTCAGGGCAGTGAGTAGACATCAGCTACTCGCTATGAACTACGAGCCATTAGCCAATCGTCCCTGTCCTCGGTCTTCCATCTCCTGACCCCCGATGTTGTGAGTGTTCTCAGAAAATATAACCGACTAGTTGTAACGAAACCTGATGGGAATACCCTGTTTACGAAACTCCCTGGTCACCCAGGTAATGGTCAATATTATTGACAGCGCATCAGCCACCGGGAAAGCAACCCACAGGCCATCCAGCCCAAACAGTCTCGGCAATATCAACAATGCAGGTAACAGGAAAATAACCGGCCGTGCAGATGCCAATACCAGCGCAGGCTTTCCCTTGTTTATTCCCTGGAAGAAGAAGCTGCCAGTTCTCTGTAATTGCGCAGCGAATAAAAACATTGTATATACCCTGAGGGCAGGCACCCCGACAACGAGAAATTGTGGGTCGCTGTTAAAAGCCGACATTATTTTCGCGGGGAATAGCATAAGGCATGACCAGCACAGCAATCCCCACCCCAGAGAAAGTAGCCCTGTCTTGATAACGATTTCACCGACCCGTTCTTTCTGTCTGGCCCCAAAATTATAACCCACCAGTGGTAACATCCCCTGTCCAAGTCCCATAGTCGGCATAAAAATGAAACGAGCCAGCCGGAAAACTACACCCAGCACAGCCAGAGGGATAACTCCAAAGGAGACGGCTATCGTATTAGCCATGGCAATGACAATCGACATGCCACTGATTCGCACTGTCGAGGCAAAGCCTGTTTTGTAAAAATTAGCCACCAGTTTAGGGTCTGGTAAAAAATACCGGGGTTTAAATCTGTATTGCGTCCTGCCAGAGATAAAATGGACAAGAATTATCACCACACCAACGCCTCTTCCTATTACGGTAGCAACAGCCGCTCCGGCCACTCCCATTTCCGGCGCTGGCCCCAGTCCAAATATTAGTATCGGGTCGAGAACGATGTTGGTCACAGCCGATGCAATCATGGCTACACCTGCCAGCATCGGACTGCCCTCTGCCCTTACTATATTTCCCATGACCAGGCCAACGGACATCACCACAGCACCGGCAGTCAGGATAGTCATGTATTCATTTGCCAATAACAGCACAGGCCCGGTAGCCCCAAATAAACGAAGCATTCCATCCATGTTTGGCAGAAAGATAACGGCCATAAGAAGGCCTATTATAATAGCCAGCCCGATAGCGCTGCCGGCAGCCCTATCCACTTGCTCATGTTCACCTGCACCAAAACAGCGGGAAATAAAGGAGGTAGCTCCCATCGCCGCTCCCATTACTATTGCCATGAAGATCATCATCATTGGGAAGGAAATCGCCAGGGCTCCAAGTGCCTCAGCGCCAAGACGGCCTACGAAGATGGCATCAACCAGATTATAACTGGCTGCAACTACCATAGAAATAATGGCTGGTCCTGAAAAACGGGCGAGCAGCCCCCAGACGGGTGCTTTACCCATCATTTCAGTTCTATGAGCCCCTTTGCCCTTTTTACCCTGCGAAGACAAGTCACCTTCACATTGTTCAGGAATCCCGGTACCCTTATTCAATTGTTCTTTGCCTTTTCGCCCAGTCTCATACCACCCCAATTTTTTTAATATTTTTCTTAGCTTTTTATGCCATCCTCATCAATTCGCTATAATCCCTCTATTTTTATAACATATCCTCATCTATCGGCATAATATCCTCATTATTTTATACTTCATCCCCATATTTTGATGATTCACCACTGCCTCACGATTTATTACTACTATACTTTCAATTTATCCAACAGAAAAGCAACGTTCTTGCCGAAGTTCCAAGCCGTGCGCATCCCTTCCTCATCTTTTTCCACTTCTCCCTTATTACGTGCAATGGCAACATTCCAGTAAGTAGAACCGGGGCTAAAAAATCCCAGCGGTTGAAACCAGAGATTCATCTGCGCAAAAGTAAAGCTCTTTCCTGCCCTGCGGGCAACCACCATGGCACCACCCACCTTCCCTGTAAATGCCCTGCCGTTGTGTAACGCAATATAGCCGGTCCTTTCCATCAATGCCATTATGAGAGCCGTTGCTGAACCCCAATACACTGGCGATGCCAGTATTATAGCATCGGCTGCCTTCATCTTGTGATATACAGGCAGCAAATCATCCTTTATTGGACAGGTCTCCTCTTTATCACAGGCCATACAGGCATTGCATGGCCTTATGTCAAGCCCCGCTAACCTCACCAGTTCTGTATCTATTCCCTGTTCCGCAATCGCCTTTAGCGCATGCCCTGCAAACACCTCGGTATTTCCACCCTTCCGCGGACTGCCTATAATCGCTATTGCCTTCATTTATTCTCTCCTCCTTATCAATAAAGAAAGTCGAAACAGCGGTCTCCCGCCAGGAAGTGCCATCATTACTTCATCAACTATGGCCTCCATGGAGCCATACATGCTGCCTACACCCTGTTCCAGCAAAACTCTCCCAGGGTTTTCAGCAACACTACATTAAAACCAAGCTGTATTAATAATCAGCTATTAATCAGTAAAAGCCAGTACTCCTGGAATTATGAAGTTGGCAATAGGAACAAT
>JAUUZT010000036.1 GCA_030589825.1 Dehalococcoidia bacterium | reverse complement strand
GAACCCGCGGTAGGCGCAGGTGCCATGGTCATAGCCCTATGCGATCACCTACGAAACCTCAAGATCAATTACCAGCGCCAGCTAAAAATAATAACCCAAGACACCGATTACATAGCGTGCTGCATGTGCTATATCCAGCTTTCATTACTCGGCTGTTCGGCAGTAATCATCCACGGCAATACCCTGACACTCGAATGCAGGAACTACTGGTACACACCCATGGCCATGACACAATATTTCACCCACTGGGCGCAGGATATGAAAGCTGCAAGATCATCAGAAATAAACGAAATAGCGGAAGCAGAACTCACAACACAAGATACTAGCCCACGCCAGTTAACATTATCAGAATATCCAACACCTATATAAACCAACAGAGCGTATTACTATTAACTACAAACTACTAATATAATTTGTAGAAAGGAGATGAGATAAAAGATGAAAATCGTGCACGGGAATGTCTATGTTCATCGAACCAATATTGATGAATTAAAGGCATCGGATTTAAAGCTTGTAGACCAAGCAAAGAAATTAACTCCATCAAGCCTTGAATGGAATATGCTTAGAGTATCGAAAGACCGAAGTAGAATAACATTTTCAAACTATCCAGACTTTTACAGCGATCCACACCCAGCCCTTAAAGGATATGCATCTGTGAACATTGACACTGGTAAAATCAGGTACGGAAAAGCACAAAACAACCCCGTGATATTACACCGAAAGGAAACATTCATAAAGCGCACAGACCCGAATTATCAATCCTTTAAGAGATTAACAGAGCAGGAAGTTGTAGCAGGGCTATACCCCAAAAATCTTCTCAGTCACATCGGAAGGAAAAACTTTTGGGACGAATTCCTTATAGAAGAAGGATGGGAGATAGAGGATCATGTCTTACAAAGAATCTAATATTCCACCCACGGCAAGGACAGCAATAACCCGAAAATCACCGTCTGCACTTGCAAAAATTATAGGTCGTCAATTACATCCCACTGATATGGTATTCGACTGGGGCTGTGGCAAAGGTTGTGATTTAATTTACTATCTATCAAAAGTAGATACTGTTGCTGGCTGGGACCCACACTTTAAACCAACACCATATCCTGCAAAATTGGCAGGATTATTTAATATTGTCACTTGTAGCTGCGTTCTTAATGTATTACAGGAAAATGAACGAAACAAATGTTTACAAGAAATATATAATTTTTTACCCAGCGGCGGGAAAGTATATTTTTCAGTACGAACAAAACATGACATCGAACAAAACAGAATTAAGTCAAGCAAACCATGGAAAAAGGACGATGATGGTTGGATTACAAGCCGCGGCACTTTCCAACATGGATTTACATCAACAGAACTTAAGAAAGTAATTGAACAGTATTTCAAATCAGTGGATATAATTAAAAAAGCGCCATGTATTGTAGGAGCCAATAAATGATAATAAAAACTATGAAATTTAAAGATGTGAACCGAGCGCTATACAATCCCAGGATTGAATTAAAACCAGGGATGAAAGAATATAAGAAGTTATCAGAATCTATCGATAAATTTCAGCAAGTACTCCCAATGGTGTTTAATAAACGATCTGGCAATCTTGTCGGAGGTCATCAGACTATGACAGTGCTTGGAGATAAAGGAATCAATGAAAGTAAAATGTCTATAGTAGACCTGGATGACAGTGATGAAAAAGCCCTTAACATAGCATTGAATAAAATCGGCGGTGAATGGGATGATGGGAAACTATCTGCATTGTTAGGCGAATTAACAACCATACCAGACCTTGATGTCGAGATAACAGGTTTTGAAAAATATGAACTGACTGCCCTTGATATAGATATGGAATCCTTAACATTGGAACCTGAAACCATACAGACAGAAGCTCCACCCGAAAACGATGAGGATGGAAAGTTAAATATAGATTACAATTCAGAAGACGGCGATCCACAAACACCACCACCAACAGAACCTAAAAAAGAATTTATATCAAATGCAAAAAAACGAGAGGCAAAGCGAGAAGTAAAAGTAGATGAGTTTGAAGTATATTGTATAGCATTCAGCGGCGGGAAAGATAGTGCACTCCTTGCACTATGGGCACTTGAACGTATTCCTGCTGAAAAGATATATCTTAAATACTGGGATAGTGGCTGGAACTATTCAGAGGAAACTAAGTACGTGCACTACTTCGCAGAGAAATATGGACTCAATCTAATTTTATCAGGCTATAAAAACAACGACGTGATTATCGAAAATATGCGAGAAAGAGGCTTTCCATTTTACGGTAATTTGTGGTGTCAGTCACGTTTAAAATCCAAATCTCTTAACCAAGTCCATAAATACATGCTTGAGAACATTTCAGAGAGTGTTTTATCCTTAGTTGGTATCAGGAAGTCAGAGAGCAGGCGCAGAGCGGACTATCCTGAATTCTCTAAAATGGGTGGTGAAACATTATGGTTCCCAATTAGAGATTATACTGATGATGATTTATTGGAATATTTCAAAAACAATGGTGAGAAAATAAATCCAATGTATAATTTCACTGACAGGACTGGCTGTGTTTTCTGCCCCAATGCCAACGTATCATCAAGGCAATTCCTGAAAGAACACCACCCAGAAGAGATGGTTAAAATAAACGAATGTATAGTTGAAGCACTTCAAGACAAACGCTGGGCAGCCACACATTTGATTGACACACTTAAACTTTTCAACCGCAAACGTACAACCGAACCAAAGGACTTTTTCAAAGACATTGCTTTCACTTATGCGGAATTCGATGCAATAAAAATAGATAGCAGCAAGATCAATATAATTGATTTGAGGGAATAAAATATTTCATGACAAAGAAAAAAGAATATATGGAGCCGTGGGATAAACAGATAGGGGAAACCGCAAAAGCCTATGCTGCATTTACCACATACCGCAACATAGGGTCAGGTAGATCATTCAAAAAAGCCGCTATAATTCTTCTCAATAATGACACTGTTAAATTACTGTCAAAAATTCGGCAATTTGAGAAGTGGTCTGTAAAATATAATTGGGTTTCAAGAGCAGAATTATGGGATGTAGAACAAGAGCAAGAAGAGCGTATAGAAAATACCAAAGCAATAAAAGATATGGCAAAACGGCACGCTAACGAATCCATGCTATTACAACAAAAAGCCATAGACAGAATCAAATTTATAATCAATGGAAAAAATCCAACTGGAGAGGATACCCCATCAGAACTATCACCAAGCGATGCACTAAAATTCTTATCAGAAGCAGTTAAAATAGAACGACTAAGCAGGGGCACACCCGATCAAATAATAGAACATAGTGGAAAAATAGAAACCATAGACCGTAGTCTTGAACGAATAATACCCCAAGACCCGGAAACAAGAGAGATGATAGATGAACTCCTTACACGCCTCGCTTCTGAGCAGTCCCGCGGGGTTCGCATACCTGGCGAGCGACGGGAAATGGATACCAGCAAAACACCTTAGATATATCTCGAATATATTGATGGATGTAGCGCTCGGTAAAATAACCCGGCTTATAATCGATCTTCCACCCAGGAACGGGAAATCGGAATTAATTTCAAAGTATTTTCCTGCCTGGTATCTAGGCAAATTCCCTGACAACCGGATAATCCTTGCATCATATGAATCTGATTTCGCAGCGGGGTGGGGCCGCAAAGCCCGTGACCTGGTAGAAGAGTTCGGCCCTGAATTTTTCAACATTAACGTAAGAGGTACATCATCCGCCGCGCACCGGTGGGACCTCGAAGGACACAACGGCGGGATGATTACAGCGGGCGCGGGGGGGGCAATTTCCGGCAAGGGCGCAAATATATTTGTCATAGACGATCCGATAAAAAACCAGGACGAAGCCTACAGCAAACTCCAACGGGACCGCATCTGGGAATGGTATAGGTCAGTAGTCTATACCAGACTGGACACCACAGACAGCGCCATCATACTCATGATGACCCGCTGGCATGCGGACGATCTCGCAGGCCGCCTCATCAAAGAAATGGATGACGGCGGCGAACCATGGACAGTTATCAGCTTCCCAGCCATAGCAGAAGAAAAAGACCTGCTCGGCAGAACCAATGGAGAACCACTATGGCCCGAAAGATTCCCACTTGAAACCCTGATGCGGATCAAAGGCGCAATAGGCAATGAATGGTGGTCGGCATTATACCAACAGCGCCCTATATCACAAACCGGGGTTTTGTTCAAACGCCAGTATTTCAGGTACTTCGAAAGAATTGGCGATATATATCACATGTACGACGGCACAGGCAAAGACAAAGCAGTAAAAGTAGCAGACTGCTGGAACTTCCAGACATGCGATCCTGCAGCCAGCACAAGAACCACAGCAGATTATTTCGCACTAGGGACATGGGCCGTCACCCCGGACAACGAACTATTATTACTCGATATCATCAGGGACAGACTGGAAGGCCCTGACCAGCCAAAGCTATTCAGGCAGGCATACGACCGCTGGCATCCACGATTCCAGGCAGTAGAATCCACCGGTCTTGGGAAAACCCTGTTCCAGATGTTAGTCAGGGAAGGACTACCAGTAAAAGACCTGCAATCCACAGGCGGAGACCTGGATAAACTAACCAGGGCACGCCCGGCAGCAGTCCGCATGGAATCCGGTTCAGTGTATTTCCTAAAAAATGCTCAATGGCTGCCAGACTATGAGGATGAGCTATTGGTATTTGATAAAGGCACCCACGACGATCAGGTGGATATTACAGCATATGCGGCCCGCTGTCTGGTCGAAACATTCGGCGAAGACGAAACAGAGCCATTCTTTATAGGGATATAGGGCATAATTAAAAATAGATAGGAGGTGAGTAAAATTTCAAACAGAAATGGAAAAGGCCCAAGCAAGAACTCGACCGGATCGCGTGATGGACATAGTGGAGGAGGAGGCATGGGCGGCCCAGGCATAGGTAAACGTACCGGCGGAAAGAAAGGCAGATGTTAATTTCAGTCAATTAACTCCCGCTTACAAAACTGGAAAACATGATTATGATTGCAGAGGATTAAGAAGGCGAATAACTTATGACAGAAACAACACACAAAACAATGACCCACGATGAAGCAATGGCATTACCAAAACAACAGTTTATAGACAGATGCTTGGCTTGGTTAGATGAATTTAATGATGGCAATAAATTAGACATAAACGACCCAGTGAAATGTCCGCTTTCCATCTGGGTTATACATAACCACAATGCATGTGGTAAAGATTTAGTACCGAATATAACAAACTGTGAAATATGCGGTCTACCTATGTGCCCGGATTGCTCAAATCATGGAGTAACTCAACTTTCAAGAGTCACAGGGTACATGGGTGATGTAGCCGGCTGGAACGCTGGGAAAAAACAGGAACTCCAAGAACGCCAACGATATAATATGATGGATTAGAAAGAATATAGATAACATTAAGTACCAATACGACCAAGATAATGTGCTATTAGGTCACTTAACTCAGGCCCGAGAATACATCAGTCACTCCGCCCGGAGACAAGGGATGGGTAAACCCCATCCCACATCTCACATTATCAAGTCTGCGAAACCTACTTCTTTTTAAACTTTCAAGCAAATCTTAATAACCATGTCAGTAAATATGACTATAAGGTGAGATCATGGCCGAACAAAAACTGATGGATGCAGGAACTGCCGAAGTAACAGACCAGGAACTTAACGAACTTACATCCGAAGCAATACAGATCATGGGCGCAAGCTCTTCCTACAGGCTCGAACCAAGAGATCAGACAGGAGACACGACCCTGTTCGGAGAATATAGAATCGACAATCAGAATCAATTCAAAAGATATGCACAACTAAGCCTTATCACCCCCCACACATTTATCCCACTGGCAAAACTCGGCCTATCTATAGTATCAGGATTCAGGCTTGATTCCATAGACGATAATAAATCAACCCTGGAAGAAATAGAAGAATGGGCTACAAAGATCGACCTGCGAAACACAATCCAGAACATCGCACGCTGCACGATCAGGGATGGAACCGTAGTGGCAAACATACCTACCAAACCAGATACGGGCATCGAGACAATCCATATCCTGCCAATGGAATATACAACCCTGCTCCCGGCAGGCATAGAACCCGGCCAGACAGTAACAACCCTCATAAAAGGCGACGTAGAAAAAGCAGTAATGATGGAATCAGAGATCAACAAAGATAACAGGGTAGTAATGGAACGCGAAGAATTTGCCTTATTCAGGCTATTCCATGAAGGCTATTTTACCACAGACATACTTTCAAGGGAGACATACGGAATATACGGAATATCCATGCTCGAACCCCTTACCAGAACCATAAAGAACCTGTCAGACCTGACCGAAGGCTACTCCAGCAACATGCGCAGGTACGGCACAGGCAGGCTACATATTGACATACCTCTAGTTGAAAAATTACGGGCAGAAGGCAAAAAAGAGGAAGCAAAGAAAGTCCTGGAAGCAGCAATAGCATCCTTCCAAACATTAAAAAAGAATGAAGATGTAATTTCAGGCGGTGCAAATGTAAGCACAATAGCAGGCACCACCGCCCCTGGTGTAAAAGAAATGAAGCAGAGCTACGAAATGGATATCCACGTAGGACTGCTCCAGAGCGGTGTAAGCATGGGAGACACCAAAGGCAGCACCTACGCCAGCGGATACCTTGCAGAAGAAGACAGGTTCATCATCCTTGAATCCATCCAGGAATATATCAGGGAAACCACGCAAAAAGAGATCATGGATAAACAGCTTGTATTATTAGGCCACGAACCAGGAGCAGTTGAGATAAAAGTAGATAAGCTCGATGTACCATATGTAGAATATAATACCCTGACAGATGCAGTGATGAACGGCTACATCTCAGAAGAAGAGTACAGGCTGGCTCTCGGATTCCCGGAGAAGAAACCAGAAGAAGCATAGGATAAAATGGAGGACAGAATATGAACTTACCAAACATACCAGAATATGTGGATGAAATAATTGCAATAACTGTCACGACAGCAGGCACAGTAAGCGCAGTGTATCTCACATACAAGACCGGACAGATCCCCGAATTCTTTTCGATGGGGTTCGGCATGGTGCTGGCTTACTATTTCAGCAAATCCAAGCAAGAATAAATCTACTGTTACCGTTTTTTTAATCAAACGGTAAATAGGGCTTAAAATAGGAAAAAAAGAAAACCGTCCCAGTAAAATTAAAAATTCAAGCCTGATTAGACCTTGGAAACAATATGTCATTTCGGAAGCGAGAGAGAGAATACGAAGCAGCCGAAAAAAAATACCGCACTGGCTTAATCAGGATAATACGGCAAGCATTTCTCATCAGGCCCCCAGATACCAGGGCGGGCCTGAGATCAATCAATATCACCAACGAGCTTAAGCGCCCCATAACCAAAAAAAAGCTATACAGCATCACAGAAGAACTTTACAACCTCGGGACAAAACACGGCACAGAACTTATCGAAGAACTCAAGCCGAAGACTACAAGCACGGCAGGAAGAACAACCAGACCATTCTTGGCAGCCGCAGAGCCATACAACCAGCGCCTAATCAACGGACTGACAGAACATACTGTCACCAACATGGCATATATCGCAGATGATGCCAAAACAGACCTCATCAAATCCCTGGAAGAAGGGTATGCCCAGGGAGAAGGAATCCCGGCCCTGACAAAGAGGGTACAACAAACCTGGGACGAGAGCAGGGTAAGGGCCGTAAGGTTCGCCAGGACATTCACGAACGAAGTGTATAACCAGGCCCATTATAACAGGTATCAAGACAGCGGCATAGT
>JAUUZT010000052.1 GCA_030589825.1 Dehalococcoidia bacterium | reverse complement strand
TTTCCGATACTTGAAGCTCCGGAAATATTTATTTCGCCGAGGGTAGGCTCGCCAATATACTCAAGCCCAGATGCTCCGCTCAGGTCAGCATTCAGTCTTCCATCCATGTTCAGGGTGCAATCAGTGGCACCTGAAAGGATGACACTGGCATCATTGACCGTGAAATCGGACAGTTCCAACTGACTGGCTCCATCAGCTTTAATATCTATATCATTGGCATCACCCTCTAATTGAATCGAACTGGCACCCGATACATCAATTTCTATATCTCCCGTCTCTATTGCACCGTTAACATCACTTGCTCCTGATATATTTAGATAAATATCGCCATATGATATTTCAACCAGCTCCACCGAACTGGCGCCTGATATCGTAATGTCCAGTGTTTTCATTGAACTGAAGCCGGAAACAACACCGTTTGTAGCACCGGAGCTATCCAAATTACGAAGTAGAGGCATGCTGATGATTGCCTTTGGCATGTCAACACCAATGTTAAATATGGTCCATGGGCCTTCTTTGTCTATCATTAGTGTTTGTCCGTCTTTGGTAACGCTGATATCGTCAAACATATTATCGTAGGCCATGATACTTATGCTATAGGTATCAGATTGTATGATTTCGTAACTGAAGGCACTACCGATATCAACATTTGTAAATTCGGTGATATCATATTTCCTGGTCTCCTTTTCCCCAAGATCTTCATCTCCATCTTTTGTGACCAGAATACCACTGCATCCCGAAATCAGCAGAATGGTCAGCAGCAAGCATATTACTATTAAAGTACTTAATCTTTTCATTGAATCTTTCTCCATGGTTCTTTATTCTGTAGTTTTATTAACCGTTTAAACTCTTACCAGTAATTTCTTTGCCATGATGCCATGCAGACGCCCAATATACCTGGACAGGTGCATGGTCAGTGTACCCAATAAAACACCACAAATTACCATCACGGGCAGCAGCCAGTCGGCCAGGTAATAGAAAACGCCGTTAACGTAATATACCGGTAAGTTAAACCCCAGGTGCAGGACAGGTGAGGCAATACCAAATAGTGATACAGCAATCAAGGTAACGAACACGGTGAAGTAAAAAATGCCAAGTGGAAGTTGCACTACCATGTAAGCCATTGTTGTCCATGTACGTTTATCTGTTACCAGTGCCTTGAGTTTTGGCCACCATCCGATATTTTCTCTGGAGAAAAGCGGGCGACGCGGCATCCGTATTCCCAGCAAAGCCTCCACAATACGTCCTTCAACCAGTGCTATTCCTCTGGTTGAAAGCAGAAACAGGCCAGCAATCGGTATCCCTATAATCAGTACCATCAATCCCAGGGAAACTGATATTCCAGTTACTGCCCAGGTGAAGTAGATAATCCCCGTAACCAGTGAAAATAGTAGATACAGGAGCGCTCCCCATGCCCTGGGGTCAGCAAATACAGCAAAGAATTGTGCAAAGGTTGAGCGTTTATCTGTATGTACTGGTTTCACAAAAAACGGTTGGACCCGCTCTTCGATTTCCATATACGCCTTGGCAATATCGACTGGCGAGCCATACTTTTCAATAATCAGTGGCAGGGCATCAGTTTCCGATACGCCAGGCTGACCTTCAATGGCACTACTTAGGGCTGTTCTCAAGTGCTCCTCCGCGTCAGAAAGAGCATCCTGGATTGTAGCGGAGTCGCTTCCGTCGAGTTCCTTCTTGAGTTGCCTTAGATATTCATTAATACTTTGTATCATCGTACTCTCCCTCCATGATAGTATCCACAAATATTTTTGTCTGAGACCATATTTTTATCCACCTTTTCAGAGTCTCATGACCGGATTCGGTTATTTTATAATAGCGTCGTGGTGGCCCTGAAATAGAAGGTTCCACTTCACTTTCCAGCAGGCCATTGCTTTCGAGAGATCTCAGTATTGGATACAGCGAACCATGTGTCATAGGCATATCTTCGACGGAAGTCTCAATATGCCTTGCAATCTGATAACCGTACATCGGTTTTACCGCCCTGTCCATGATATTTAAAAGGACAATTGCTGATGTGCCGGCGTTCAGTTCCTTTTGAATTTTCTTATCTGCTTCGTTTATTTCGACCAAGTTTTTCACCTCCCTGATATGCTGCATGAAGTCTTTTCATTTTCCGCTGATTAGTGGCTTTACAGAAAACACCATATTCTCAGATAATTGGATTTGTTTGCTTATCAATATTAATAGATTAGCATTATTGTTAAGTTAATAATAGTATGCTATCACTACTTTGTCAAATCAGGGGAGGCTAAAGCTGATGGAACGTTAATTGCACTAATGTCTAAATCCAGGCATTAATAAATCATGCAGTGACTTTCCTTCTTGAGCGTTTGAAAGCCTTGATGATTTCATGAGCTGCCAGAAAAATAGCTGCCGCAGCGAGAACAGTTCCCCAATCGCCGAGGGACAAGGGTGCAAATCCCAGAAACCCGTTGATAAATGGAGTGTATATCGCAATCATAGTGAATCCAATCGAGAGCACAATGGACCACAGCATCTTCTTGTTACTCCAAAAATTACTGTTGAATATTGAATAATAGTTATACCTTCTGGATAAAACATTGGCAAACTGGCAGAAGACAATAGTAGCGTAACTTAAGGTGGTAGCCCTTGAGTATAGAGCATGAGTAATTGTAAGTTCAGCCCCTGTACGCTGCATAAACACCACGAAATTTACAAAACCAAGAGCTCCCATGAGGAATCCCAAGAATAGAATCTCATATAATACCTTCTTGTTCAGGATATGTTCCTGCTGTTTTCGGGGCGGAGAAGTCATTAAATCCTTCGAACCACGATCAAAGGTAAGCGCTGTAAGCGGTAAAATCTCAGCCAGTAAATCAATCGCCAGTACTTGAATAACCAGAATTGGGATTGGCCAGCCAAACAAGGCTACCCCAACCAGCCCCAAAAGAACAATAGCCAGCTCAGCACCATTACTGGTCAGAGAGGCAATTATCGTTTTCTTCAGGTTGTTGTAAATCGTTCTACCTTCTCTTATTGCATATACAAGCGTTGAGAAGCTGTCATCCAGCAGTACAAGTTCAGAGGCTTCCTTGGCAACATCAGTGCCAATAGTTCCCATGGCGACGCCGATGTGGGCACTTTTTAGAGCAGGAGCATCATTGACCCCGTCTCCGGTAACTGCAACCACCTCTCCTTTGTTTTTTAAAACTTTGACGATTCTTAATTTATCTTCAGGGGAAACCCGGGAGAAGATAAGCGACTGATGGCCTTCCATAATCTGTGCCAGCTTTTCGTCCTTTATTTCAGAAAGCTCATCTCCGGTAATTACAACTGCATCCTCGTTGTCAGAAGACAGGTTAATCAGCTTTCCCACTGCCTGCGCCGTGACGGCATGGTCCCCTGTCATTATGTATGTTTTGATATGGGCTTGATGCGCATTGTCTATTGCCTCTTTCATCCCCTGTTTGGGAGGGTCATTCATTGCCATCAAGCCTAACAATGTTATGTTTCTCTCAATATCGTCTATCTCGTAATCATGTTTCTCATCTTCAAGTTCCCTGTATCCAAATGCCAGGACGCGCATTGCTTTCCTGGAATATTCGACGTTAAGAGTATTAAGCATCTCAGTATCCTTCTGCGTGAGCTTAACTGCCTTACCATCTTTATAGATGTGTTTGCTAACCGAAAGAATAGAACCGATGGCTCCTTTCATGCAGATGACCCTCTTATCATCAAACTGCCGAATAGAACTCATCCTTTTTCGTTCAGAATCAAAGGGGAACTCCTTGAGCTCCGGATTCTCTTCGTCCTCCACAGGAGAGCGCGTCCCCAACTTAGTTGATACGGTGATAAGTGCAGCTTCGGTTGGGTCTCCAATGGGATACCAGCCGGGGTGATCATCATCAGGTTTATGAATTTCTGCATTGGATGCCATAGTGGCCGTATCGAGCATGAGTTCTATTTTTTTAATCTCCTGCTCCGTCAGTCTCTTCCCGCTGGAATCCCTTATTTCTCCCTCCGGCTCATAGCCAACTCCCGAGACTTCATATTGGTGTCCATCGAACCAGATATATTTTACGGTCATCTCATTTTTGGTTAGCGTACCCGTTTTATCTGTGCAAATAACATTTGTTGAGCCTAAGGTTTCTACGGAAGACAGCCGCTTAACGACCGCATTCTTTTTAGCCAAACGGGCTACGCCATTTGACAGGGCTACCGTGATTTGCATTGGTAATGCCTGTGGTACAACGGCAACCGCAATGCCCAGGGCGTAGATAAGTGCTAAATTCATGCCAAGCCCCTGCCAGATAGTAACCATGAACAGCATGATGCCAATTATTACGGCAAATACAGTAATTCTATTGGCGATAGACTGCATTTCCAGTTGTAGAGGAGATTTGGATTTCTTTTCTACCTGTGTCAGCCCTGCAATTCTTCCCAGTTCTGTACTCATCCCCGTTGCCACGATTACCCCTTTCGCATTACCCGTAGCTACGGTAGTACCGAGAAAGGCCATATTGTCACGGTCCGGTAGAGATGATTTTTTCTTTATAGTATTACTGTGTTTTTCTTGAGGCATTGACTCGCCCGTCAGAGAAAAGTCATTGGTCCTCAGGTTAAATGATTCAATTATACGAACGTCGGCAGGAACTTTGTCACCTTCATCAAGATATAGAATATCCCCTGGTACCAGCCTAACCTGCGGCAGTTCAACCAATTCACCATCTCTGTAAACCTTCGCAGGAGACTGCACCAGCTTCTTGAGAGAATCCATGACATTTTCTGCCTTATGTTCCTGGAAATAACCGATAATCGCATTTATCAGTACGATTATGAACATGATAGAACCGCCGCTTATGTTGCCGATAGTAAAAGAAATGATTCCTGCTATAACGAGGATAATGACGAGCACATCTTTAAATTGAAGCAGAAACTGTAACCACCACGGTGTCTTTGCCAAGGTGACGAGTTGATTTTCGCCATATTGGGCGACTCGTTTTTGAGCATCAGTATTCGAAAGCCCTTTTGCAGTTGTTTTAAAAACTTCGAAGCACTCTTTGACCGTTTTTAAATAGAAATCATCATGTTCGGACATCGTATTATCTCCGTCTGCCATTCCATATTATATAAACCATAATCCGTTATGGCTATCCCTTGAGTCATAAAGTAATTGCTAGATTATACATGGACAACGATTAAAACGTCACGCATAGCTATCAGCTTTCCCGCTGTTATATAATGAGAGATAAGAGTGATTAAATAAAATATATAGAAATATCGGAATAAAGTGAGGATTAACATGCACCAGGGTACGATAAGAATAGCAGCGGAGCCATTGAAGAAGTTCGCTACCGACGTATTCACGGCGGCCGGGATGCCTCCTGATGATGCAGAGAAGGAGGCAGAGGTACTGGTATGGTCAAACCTTCGAGGGGTTGATTCTCATGGCGTCATGCGCATCACCCATTACATGAAGGATGCCGATACAGGCCTCATGAATCCAAAGCCTGAGATAAAAGTAATAAAAGAGACCCCTGCGACCATATTTGTCGAGGCCGACCATGCTTTCGGTGCAGTGGTCACCACCTTCGCCATGGAGCGGGTTATTGAGAAAGCAAAAAAGCTGGGCATCGGCTGGGGGCTGATACGTAACAACACCCACCAGGGTGCCCTGGGGTACTATGCCTGGATGGCAGCACAACAAGGTCTTATTGGCGTTGCCGCGGTGGCAAGCTGTCCCAGTACAGCCCCGTTTGGTGCCAGGACGGGTGGTGTCAGTAACAATCCGATTGCCTTTTCTCTGCCAACAGCAATCAATAAGCCCATTGTTTTCGATATGGCAACCAGCGTTGTCGCTCGTGGAAAGCTGAGGCTGGCACTGGAGAACGGCCTACCGATACCAGAAGGCTGGGCTACCGATGAGAATGGTAATCCGGTCACTGATCCAGCGAAAGCAAAGATACTGCTTCCTGCTGGAGGAGCCAAGGGTTCAGGCCTATCCTTTGTTATAGAGTGCATGGCCAGTGTCCTTGCAGGCATTCCTATTGTAGCACCCGTCTTGAAAGGGAGACGCGGCACGGAGCATCTCCAGAACAGCTTTGTCATGGCGGTGGATGTCGCCACCTTTGGTGACGTGGATGAATATAAGAAAAACGTGGACGAA
>JAUUZT010000110.1 GCA_030589825.1 Dehalococcoidia bacterium | reverse complement strand
GTGGAAGAGAATGATTCTCTTCGTATAATCGATGCCGCTATCGATGCCGGCGTTAATTTCATTGATACCGCTGATATGTATGTAAACGGTCGAACTGAACAGATTGTTGGCAAGGCATTAAAGGGCAAGCGTGATTCCATAGTACTGGCATCTAAAGTTGGTCACACCTTGAAATTAGGAGCGAAATGGGGAGGAAATAGAGACTCTGGCCCAATTGATATGGCGCGGCCAAAGGCATTTACTCCATGGCCAGGAGCGGATGATATAGGCCCAAACGATATGGGGTTGTCTCGTAAGCATATTATGCAGGGGGTTGAGGCCAGTCTACGGCGACTGGAGACTGATTATCTTGATATTTATTATGCTCACATGCCTGATTACAATACCCCTCTGGAGGAAACATTACGTGCCATGGATGACTTGGTTCGACAGGGCAAGGTACGGTATCTGGCTTGCTCCAACTATCGTGCCTTTCAACTCTCAAAGGCATTATGGATAAGCGATAAACATAATCTGGCCAGGTTTGACTGTATTCAACCGCCATATAACCTGCTTACAAGGGACATCGAATATGAGCTATTGCCGCTCTGTGCTGCGGAAGGAGTAGGGGTGTGTGTATTTAGCCCTATGGCAGCCGGATTCCTTTCTGGAAAATATGATAAAGATAAAGGTCCAATAAATGGTGCGCGGTTCAGCCTGGCACATCAGGGATATGTATATAATCAAAAATATTGGGCTGATGATAATTTTAATGCGGTAGCGAAGTTAAAACAGATTGCTGAAAGCAACGGGCGAACTTTGGCTCAGTTTGCGTTAACCTGGGTATTAAGTAACAAAACTATTACTGCGGTTGTTTGTGGGAATACTTCCACTGCTCAGTTGGAGCAGAACATGGCAGCTACTGATATTATTTTGTCAGTGGAAGAGCTGGAAGCCTGTGATAAGGTATGGAACCAGTTGAGGCCGCCTCGCCTGTTTTATGGGCGTTAAGAGTTATAATTCAGTGTTTTATAGTATGGAAACACAGGCTTAAGTTTAATTGAAGGAGGAATGATGCAATACAGAAAAATGGGAAGGACAGGACTCAAGGTTTCGACATACTGTATGGGGGTAATGAACCTGGGTAGCCAGGTTTCAGAAAAGGATTCGCTGGAAATAATAGGAACTGCGATTGAAAAGGGAGTGAATTTTTTTGACGCTGCTGACATGTATGTATCTGGTAAAGCAGAGGAGATTCTGGGTAAGGCCATTAAGGGGAAGCGGGATTCTGTGGTGGTGGCGACAAAAGTAGGGCACTGGCTGAAAATGAAGGATAATGTCAGAATGGAAGCGGCTGATATTGCAGGAAAACCAACACCCTATTCAGCATGGGAGGGTGGTGGTGAGGCTGGTCCCAATGATATGGGGCTTTCCCGTAAGCATATCATGCAGGGTGTC
The DNA here is from genome assembly GCA_030589825.1 of Dehalococcoidia bacterium. Classification (GTDB taxonomy): domain Bacteria; phylum Chloroflexota; class Dehalococcoidia; order GIF9; family AB-539-J10; genus JAUUZT01. Next base: position 2,802 of record JAUUZT010000110.1, on the reverse strand, counting down.
GAAGCCAGCCTGCGGCGCCTGGACACAGATTATATAGATATTTATTACTGCCATATGCCTGATTACGACACTCCCTTGGAGGAGACCCTGCGTGCGCTGGATGACCTGGTACACCAGGGGAAGGTGCGCTATATTGGTTGTTCCAATTACTTAGCCTGGCGGTTGTGCAAGGCGCTTGGGGTGAGCACTCTTCATAACCTGGAACGATTTGAATGTGTTCAACCTCCGTATAATCTATTAGCCAGAGATATCGAATATGAGTTGATGCCACTTTGCGCCAGTGAAGGAGTTGGTATGTGCGTATACAGTCCTATGGCTGCGGGTTTTCTGAGTGGTAAATATGATAAGGCAAAGGGAGCAATAGAAGGAGCAAGATTCGCTATCGGACATTTAGGGCTCAGATATAATCAGCAATACTGGGCGGACAGCAACTTCGAGGCGGTGGATAAACTTAAGCAGATTGCAAGTTCACATGGGCGGCAGATGGCGCAATTTGCTCTTGCCTGGGTATTACAGCACAGTGCAATTACATCGGTTGTCAGTGGTGCTTCTTCTCTGTCACAGTTGGAACAGAATATGAAGGCCACTGAACTAAAACTGTCTGAGGAAGAACTCACAGCCTGCGATGAAGTGTGGAGCGTTTTAAGACCATTCAGGTTCTTTTACGGTCGCTAAAATTCAACCTTTTTTAATAAATATAGCAGGGTCTCCCTTATAGACAAAGGGGAACTTTATCCCGGGGAGCTAATGAAGGGAATCTTTTCAAGGGGAGACCCTCTGTTTTATTGTTAATATTGTAAATAGATAAAATTTGAATCGAAGAATATATTTTATAAGAAATGAGAAGCATTAAGGCATTTCAAAAAACAATTGCTAGTGGGGCTGACTTCTTGAAAAGACAGCAGCATGACTGGAAAGTGACCATGGGGAGAGCCTGCCTGGAAAGATTTACCTATCAGATGGTATTTCCTTATATCTCCATCTATATCGTAGCTCTGGGTGCAACAGGGACACAACTAGGCGTTGTGAATAGCATTGGGATGGGAGTTGCCGGACTGCTCAGTCCACTGATAGGAGGAGTGATAGATAGGATTGGAGTCAAGAAGATCTATCTTATAGGGATATCTCTTCTTGTTATCTCATATTTAACCTATGCGGTGGCCTGGGGTTGGGCCGTTATTATTATTGCCATGATAGCGTACTGGCTTGGATTTAACATGTCAGGCCATAGTTGCTCCGTGGTCTGTGGTAATTCGCTGGCGAATGAAGACCGTGCCACCGGTATGAGTTTTTGTGAGACTCTGGCAGCTGGGTTGTTGGGCATCATTGGTCCAATATTAGGTGCTTTTCTTGTTACCAGGTTTGGTGGTGTTAGTGTAAGTGGTATCAGGCCTCTCTTCTTTATCAGCCTTGCTGGAGCTGTTGTCTCTTTTCTACTTATCTACACACAGTTATCTAACAGAAAATGGGGATGCCATAGTGAAGAGGCATATAATTTAGTAACTGGGCTTTCGCAAATATTCAAGCATGGTATAGCGCTGAAGCGTATGTTGATTATTACCTCCTTAACCTTCTTGCCAATGGGTATGGTCCTGCCTTTCTCCCAGGTTTTTGCCCATGAGATTAAAGGAGCCGACCAGTATATACTGGGAGCAATGGTCGCCGGCTTTGCGCTGAGTCCTCTCGTGATGGGGATTCCTTTGGGTAGACTGGCCGATAAAATAGGGCGCAAAAAGGTTTTGTATATGGCGGCACCTCTCTTCTGGGCTTCTAATCTAATGCTCATATGGGCACCCAACCCTGCTTTTCTGGTCGTGGCAGGTGTTCTGCAGGGGTTTATCTTCGTAAATATGGTTCTTACTGGTGCCATGGCTTTTGAGCTTGTTCCAGCGGAATTTATGGGAAGATGGGTTGGTTTTATACGTTTCTTCCGCATGTTACTGGCTGCAGGGGCAGCCTTTCTGGCAGGGTTTGTCTGGGACAGTCTTGGGCCACACTATATCTTTCTGATCGTTATCGGACTGGATGTTCTTGTGCGGATTCCTTTGCTCATAAGTATGCCGGAGACATTGAAGTTGCAGAAGCAGCGAGAGTAATATTGACTGTATTGGAATATAGATAGAACAGGAAAGATAGACAATGGCGAAGGTGTTGGTTTTTGGCAGTATCAATATGGATTTTGTTACTTATATGGATACCCTTCCGCTGAAGGGGGAAACGGTCACAGGAGCCAAATTTAAGTCATTCCCCGGAGGCAAGGGTGCCAATCAGGCTGTAGCCGCGGCGCGAGCAGGAGCCCATGTTGAAATGTATGGCTGTGTGGGTGATGATTCTATAGGGCAGGAATGCCTAAGAAACCTTCAGGTTGCTGGAATTGATACCCATACCGTTCTTGTAAAAACCGAGGAGCATTCGGGTATAGCACAGATTATGGTGGATGTACGAGGGGAAAACATCATCGCTGTTGCCCCCGGTGCTAATTTTCTGTTTAATCCCGGTGATATTGCTATCACTGAACGAGCGATAAATGGAGGGGTTGTAGCCCTGTTTCAAAACGAGATTCCACAGCCCACTACGGAGGCTGTGATACAGAGTTGTCGGAGACTGGATATGCCTGTAGTGTGGAATACTGCACCAGCCTGCAAAAACAGACCATCCAGAAAAACTATGGAGGCAGTTGATTACCTTATCTGCAATCGCGGTGAATTAAAAACTCTTATTGGTGTTGAGGGTGATGATGAAACCCTTGCTATTAAACTTCGTGAATGGGGGGTGAGAAATGTCATCGTCACTTTGGGAGAG
>JAUUZT010000048.1 GCA_030589825.1 Dehalococcoidia bacterium | reverse complement strand
CCGCACCGCCTACTAAATGATGGTGAGGGAGTGTTCAAGTTCCTTGTAATAAAAACACCACGGCCAACTGAATCGACCCAACTTTTATAAGGCTGAAATATTTCGTCCTTTATACATTTCCTGACAGTCTGTCTGGCGGGAAATACATAGTTGTTAAAAGCGTACTAAATCATTTGTTAGAAACGGGGGGACGTTTGCATGAATCAAAAGATAGCCAGTGAATTACTTGGTTTACTGAAAAGGGAAATGAAGCCAGCATTAGGTGTTACCGAACCGGTTGCTGTGGCACTGGCTGTAGCCAAGGCATATCAGGCAATTAAGGGGGACGTACAGGAAATAACCGTAACTACCGACCCTGCCCTTTATAAAACTGGCGTATCAGTTGTAGTTCCAGGAACACATGAAACAGGATTTGCAATGGCAGCTATCCTGGGTGTTCTGGCTGGTGATCCTGACCTGGAATTAGAGGTCCTGAAATCTGTCGACGACGCAAGTGTATCCAGGGCGAAGTTAATGCTGGCAAAAGATATAGTGACTACAAGGATAAAGGGAGGACAGGTTGGTATTTATGTTGAAGCGCGGGTGAGGACAACTAATGGCATGGCTAAAACTGTTATTAGGAAATCTCATGCCAATATTGTCCTGGTTGAAGCAAATGGAGTTGTAGTATTCAGGAAGGCAAGGGAGGGAAATGCACAAAAACACTTTGACATTACTACCTTGAAAGTAGCTGACCTGGTTGCTTTTGCAGAAGAGGTTCCTGGTAAGGACATTGAATTTGTACTGGATGCTGTAACTATGAACAGGGAACTGGCTGAGCAAGGGATGACAGGGAAATACGGCATGGCTGCCGGAGCGGCTATGTCAAAGATAACTTCTATGGGCACAATGAATGAGGACCCGGCTAATACAGCTAAAATCATTGTTGCCTCTGCCTGCGATGCACGTTTAGGGGGAGCACAAAAACCAGCCATGAGTATTGCCGGAAGTGGTTGTCATGGAGTGACTGCTACGCTTCCGGTCATGGTAATGGCGGAATGGCTAAAGGCAGGAAAAGAAAGGCTAGCCCGAGCGGTTGCGTTGAGCTTCTTAGTAACCCTTTATATTAAAGCATTTTCTGGCCGTTTATCCGCCTTCTGTGGTTGTGCCGTTACGGCAGCGGCAGGGGCAAGTGCCGGCATTGCTTACTTGCTGGATGGAAAAACGAAACGAATTGAAAACGCAATTGCAAACGTTGCCGCCGATGTGACCGGCATAATTTGTGATGGTGGTAACTTTGGATGCGCATTGAAGACCTCTACAGGAGCCTCCTCAGCAATTAGAGCGGCTAAACTTGCTTTACAGGGCGTTGTGATTCCTGCTGGAAGCGGTATTATTGGAAAAACCATAGAGGAAACAATCCAAAATGTGGGTAGAATAAGTTCTCCCGGAATGGTTCAAACCGATAAAGTGATTTTAACTATCATTGAAGAAGCCTCTAAAAAGTAATCCATTTTTGCAGTATTACTGAGGAACCTGATAGAGCAACGTAAAGAAGCTGTCCCAAACCTTATTGCGTACTTTACGGTCAATTAGATTCTATGATTCTTTAACCGGTTTCAGTATAAGGGACAGTACAAGCCCTGCAGTGCTGAATCCAATTATAAGCAGAAAAGCCAGGTGATAACTGCCGGTTATGTCGAATATTCTACCTGCTATTAGTGGGCCAATAGCGCCGCCAGTCATCCCGAAAAACGTGGCGATACCAAAAAGTGCGCCATGTGACCTGGTACCGAACAGCTCTGCTATCAGCGGAGAAATTAGCGCAAAAAATCCACCGTGGGCAAAGCCATATGCGGCGGCGAACAGATATAATTGCCAGAGTTGTGTTGATTGCAGCAGCCAGGACACGGAGGCTACTACTATAATGAAGCAAAGCGTAAGTGTTCGTCTATTGCCTATTCTATCTCCGGCGGCACCTATAACAAGGCGGCCAACGATGCTTACTCCGCCAATTATTGCAATTAAACTGGCGGCTTGAGCGGACGAAAGTCCAACATCTATTGCGTGCGGGGCTATATGGACCAGGAGTCCATTTCCGCAATACCACATTAAAAAGAAGGCTGCGCATACAATCCAGAACTGCCTGATATGGAATGCCTGTTGTGGAGAAAAACCTGTGTTTGCCGGTTTCAATTCAGCACGTTCGGGGGACTCGCCATAGGGCATGAGCCCTTTCTGCCCGGGGTCCCGCCGCAGTAACTGTGCCAGTGGTACCACTACTACCAAACAGATAAAACCGAGGATAACAAAGGTTGTTCGCCATCCGTAGTTGCTGATTAGATGGCTGGAAAGTACCGGAATTATCATAATGCCAAGACCGGTACCGACCTTAACGATACCACTCATTAGCCCTCTTTTACGAGTAAACCATCTCATCGTGGTGGACAGTAGTGAAACATTTGCAGGGCTGCCCCAGAGGCCTATCAGTACGCCGTAGAAAAGATAAACCTGCCATATGGCCGTAACGCTGGACATTAAAAAACAACCGAGAGCAAATACAATACCTGCAACGGTCATTATCAGCCTGGAGCCAAGCCTGTCACTAATCTTGCCAATCAGGATGGAAAACATGCCGGCAAGAAAGAATCCCAGTGAGTGGGCGCCGGAGATGGCAGCTCTGCTCCAGCCAAATTCTCCCTCAAGAGAACTTAAGAAGATACCCCAACTGCTTGTAGCTCCATGCATCACAAAAAGCATGAGAAGGGACGCTGCAACTATGATGTAGCCATAGAAGAATTTTGGGTTTTGCTTAGCTGTCAATTGGGTATCTCCTTTTTCCTTGAATGGTATATTCCCTATTGTTTCATATTGTCTGCAGTGACTAAGCAGTAATCACTGCTCTGCTACAACGAAATACGGTTTCCGTCGAATACCGGGACGATATTATATCTACCTATCCGGGAGGCGAATTCCAGGTCTGCATTGAAGCCGATACTTTGAAGGTAACGCCCATGCACACTTTCTGAAAGCACCTTTAATGCCTTAGTCTCATCACCGTCAGCGAATCCGGTAGCAATGAGAGCTCCATCGCCAAGCTCGGAGCTGATGCCGGTATGCAGCAGCTTCTCTATTATCTTTCCAACGAGAAGTCCTGCACAGTAGAGGTCCTCTGCCGAAGGAGTGCCATAACGGCCGGAGCATACCAGTATAATACCTGCTGGCGAACCAGCAATCGTAGCCTTTACCATCGTTGATGCTACTGCTGGCAGGTTGGCAAGTGAAGCGATATATATGGGGGTACCGCTGCATGAGTGAGTCTTCTGCATGGTGGGAGTCCCGTTGGTGGTAGCGAAATAAATGGTTTTACCATCAATCGAATCAGATGACAGGTATTCGAAGGGTGAGTTTCCCAGATGAAATCCAGGTATTCGTAATCCTTCTTCTTCACCGGCAAGCAGGATATCCTTATCACCTGTCGATTCTGCACGTTTTCTTGCCTCCGTAGCATCGCAACAGGGATATATAGCAGTTGCTCCATTTGCCAGGGCAACGACGATTGTGGTGGTTGCCCTCAGCACATCAATGACGGAACACAACGAACCTTCACAATCAGAGTCAGGAAGTAATTTAGGAGTAAGTACTACATCAATTTTCATAAATGACCAACCAGGCAGGTTTTTAATAGCTGGAACAGATGATGATTATAGCATACTGTCTGAAAGCGTAGATGTAGATTGTTTTAAGATGATAGCAAGTATATACTTCTGTAAATTATAAAAGAATGACATCCTATCGTTCGTATAAAAATAATTGTATAGCAGTTAGAGTTACTTGAGATATAAGATGTCTATAAATGGAGAATAACAATTGAAAAAAGGAATATTGCTGGTAGTTATAGTTGTACTGATACTGGCTTGTGTTGGGCTTACAGCTTGTAGTGGGGGAGGGTCAGAGTCAACAACTCCGTCGGCTTCGCCAACTCCTGCAGCTTCGCCTACCCCTGCTGTTTCGCCTAGTCCAGCAGCGACAGAGGCAGGCCTGAGCTGGGATGATATGCCTGTTTATGGTAGTGCAACCCAGGTACAGAAAATGAACTGGGCTATTCCACCCACTGAGGGAGATTATACCCAGGTAGAGTGGCGTTATTATGAGACTAGCGATAGCCCTGTCAGTGTGACGGCTTTTTATAAAAGCAATATGCCGGGTAATGGTTGGGGAGAGCTTGTAGGATGGATGGAAATGCCAGAGATGAGCTGGGGCATGTACAACAAAAATAATGAACAGGATGCAGCAATGATCTGGATTGGTACAGAGGAAGGCAAGACATTTTTTGCCCTCATGAGGGCGTCACAGTAGAATAAGTATATATCTACTGGCCATAATAACAATTTAAGAACTTGAGCAGAATTGGTAGGTGAAGCCAATGGGAATTGAAATAGACCTGCATGGAATGACCGTGGATGAGGCTCTACCGAGGGTTGATGAATTCCTGAATGATGCATATGAAGCAGGGCTGTATCGTGTCTGGGTGATACATGGCAAGGGTACAGGTGTGCTACGCCGTGAGGTTAAACATTACCTGAAGAAGCATCCTCTAGTTGAATCCTATCGTACCGCTGAAAGCAGGAGTGGGGGAATGGGTGCTACCGAAGTTGAACTCAGGGATTGGTGATGCTCCGGGGAAATACTGTTGCCGAAAGGACTCGACTGGCAGATAAGAGAACAGATACAAGACTTTGAAGAGTTAACGTTATTAATTCATTTAACAGAAGGAAGGATAAGGTATTATGAGTCAGAAAAGAATTGTTATTATTGGTGGCACCGCTTGTGGTCCTAAGACTGCGGCGAGGGCACGCAGGTGTGACCCACAGGCACAGATAACACTGATAGAGCAGGGCGCACATTTATCAACTGCGACCTGTGGTTTACCATATTACATTTCCGGAGTAATCAATGAGCAACAAGATTTATTAAGGGTGCGACAGGATTTCTTCGAGGATGTGATGAAGGTAAAAATCATGACCAATACCAAAGCCATAGCTATAGATCGGTCTGCTGCTGAAATTTCTATTCAATCAGTAGAAAGCGACCAGGTTTCAAAGATTGAATATGATAAGCTCGTACTGGCGACAGGCAGTTCGCCGCTGGTCCCAAGATTGGAAGGGGTAAATCTTAAAGGAATTCATACATTATCTAATATTGACGATGCCAACACGATTCGGGATGCCACAGCAGCTTCAGGGGTGAAACGTGTGGTTATTGTTGGAGCTGGACTGATTGGAATGGAAATGGCTGAGGCCTTTGCCTCTCAGGAGTTAGAGGTCACCGTGATAGAGGCGCTGGACTGGGTATTGCCCACACTGCTTGATTTTGAGGTAGCGGCAAAGGTTGAAAAACATTTGCGTAGCAGGGGTGTAAAGTTGCTTTTAGGGCAGAGAGTCAAGGGCTTTGTCGGTAATAGTGAAGGAAAGCTAATAAAAGTGATTACCGAGAGCACTGAAATAGATGCTGAGATGTCATTATTGTCTATTGGAGCCAGGCCCAATATAGGGCTGGCTAAAGATGCAGGGATTACCATAGGGGTTGCTGGCGGCATTGCCGTTAACCAGTATATGCAGACAAGCGACCCGAATATTTATGCAGGTGGGGATTGTGTGGAAAACACTAATCGGATTACCGGGAAGAAAGTGCTTGTTCCTATGGGGTCTACAGCTAACAAGCATGGCAGGATAATTGGAACTAACATAACCGGAGGGAGTGATACCTTTCCTGGGGTAATGGGTACGGCGGTTGTAAAAATATTCGACTATAATGCAGCACGTGTTGGCCTTAACGAATCACAGGCACGGGCGGCAGGATATGAAATAGTCACTGCTATTATTTCTGATTATGAGTATGCCTCCTATTATCCGGATGGCAAGGAGATTATGATTAAACTTGTTGCTGAGAAATCAAATGGAAGGCTCCTGGGAGGGCAGGCAATGGGACCCGGAGAAGTAGCCAAGCGTGTTGATGTTCTGGCAACCGCCATGGCGTTCAATGCTACTGTGGAAGATGTTGCCAACCTTAATCTTGCCTATGCACCTCCATTCAGTAATGCAATGGACCCCCTGCATAAGGCGGCTAACGTCATCCGCAATAAAATCTCAGGATGTGCGAAGGCATTGGATCCCGTAGAGGTCAAGCATTTGCTTGAAACGAATAAGGATGCGATTATTCTTGATGTACGCTCTCCTGGTGAGTGGGATAGCTGCCGTATTGAAACAGCGCAAACAAAACTGTTACCTCTAAAAGAATTGCGGTCAAAGTTAGAGAGCTTGCCCAGGGATGCAGAGATAGTAATCTATTGTCAGACCGGTACACGTGCCTATCAGGCACAGAGGATACTGGCTAATGAAGGCTATGAGAAGGTT
>JAUUZT010000066.1 GCA_030589825.1 Dehalococcoidia bacterium | reverse complement strand
TTAGCCTGTTTTGATAAATCACCGCCAGGACAATTACAGCACTATCCAAACTATCTCTCAATATATCTCCCATCTCCCTGAGAGCAGGTGTGGTTAGCGATTCCACCTTAACTGCCAATACAGTTACCCCCTTCACTTTCGTGGTCATCGTCAACAGCGATTTTGCCAGATATCGTAACAATTGCTTTTCTAATAATTGGGAATGCTTACGCTCTTTCTCCATATCACTAACAAGGCTCTTTACTCTGGCTGGAACAGTTTCAACCGAGGCTTCAATATCTCCCGCCACATTATATAAAGCTAAGAATCGTTCCTCTACCAGTAATTCCGCTGCCCTGCCAGTCACTGCTTCAATGCGACACAGTCCAGTACCAATACTGCTTTCAGCCGTTATCAGAAACAGTCCAATCTGTCCCGTTGATTGTACGTGGGTGCCCCCACATAATTCCATGCTTACCGCTGGTTCTCCCATTTTAACAACCCGAACTATATCGCCATATTTCTCCTCAAATAAAGCCACCGCACCTCCATCAAGAGCCTGGTTATAAGACATAACATTGGTCTTTACCAATAAATCCTGTCTTATTTTTTTATTAACCCACCTTTGAATTCGGGTTACCTCTTCCCTGCTCACCGGAGACATCTGAGAGAAATCAAACCTGAACCTGCCAGATTCGACTGACGAACCTCTTTGTGAAATATGTCCTCCCAATATCTGCCTCATTGCAGCCTGAAGAAGATGAGTGGCACTATGATTACGAGCTATATCCAATCTGCGCATCAAATCAATCTTCGCCTCTACAACCATACCAACAGACATAGTCCCTTCAGTAATTTTTCCATGGTGAATTATAAGGTTTCCCTGACCACTGATTGTATTAGTAATAATAATCTTTCCTTGGCTGTTGCTGATTTCACCTGTATCACCAACCTGGCCTCCCTTTTCCCCATAGAATGGAGTCTTGTCTAGTATTATGTCTACTTCTTTGCCTTCAGAAACCTCTTCCCAAGACTGCCCGTCAACAGTTAAATCCAATATGATAGCCTGAGAAATGCTGTTATCATATCCCACGAACTCTACAGGTAAAATATTTTTACTACCTCTGTCAATTGTCTCATCGTAAGAAAACCGGTGGCTCCCCCTGGCTCTTTCCCGTTGTTTTCCCATCTCTACCTTGAAACTTTCGCCATCCACCAACAATCCTTTCTCTCTGGCAAGCTCCTCCGTTAGCTCATTCGGAAAGCCATAGGTATCATAGAGTCTGAACACCTGCTCCCCTGAAAGATATTTTTTGCCATCTTCCAATGTTTCTTCAATAAGTTTCTCCACCATACCAAGCCCTACCTCTAATGTAGCTATAAACTTCTCTTCTCCCGCTCTGACCACTTCGGTAATCAAGCTACGATTTTTTATCAGTTCAGGATATATATGACCCATAGTATTAACAGTGATTTGAACGATTTCTACGAGAAAAGGTTCCGATAATCCCAATCGTCTACCAAAAAGAGAGGCTCGGCGTAATATTCGCCGTAAAACATATCCCCTTCCTTCATTTGAGGGCAAAACCCCGTCGCCGATAAGAAAAGCAATGCTCCTGCTATGTTCAGCAACAACCCTTATGGCACGATCATCTTCTTCATTATCAGCGTACTTTTTACCTGAGATATGGCAAACACGCTTAATAATTGGCAGGAAAAGGTCTGATTCATAAACTGAATATTTGCCCTGCATGACCATAGCAACTCTTTCCAATCCCATACCAGTATCTATATTTGGCTTAGCCAGAGGGCTGCGCTTTCCATCAACATCCTGGTTATATTGAGTAAAAACAAGGTTCCAGATTTCGCAAAAACGCCCACAGTCGCAATTAGGGCCACATTCTGGCCTGCCGCAGCCAATTTCTTTGCCTAAATCATAGTGTATTTCACTGCATGGGCCACAGGGACCCGAGTTACCTGCAGGCCCCCAGAAATTGTGTTCTTCCCCAAATCGCAATATCCTTTCGGCAGGAACACCTGTTTCCTTCCAATACTCCTCTGCCTCATCATCATTCATGTAAATCGTCACCCATAAACGCTCCTCCGGCATTTTCAGATATTGAGTGGCAAATTCCCATGCCCATGCAATAGCTTCCTTTTTAAAATAGTCACCGATGCTGAAATTTCCCATCATCTCGAAGAAAGTAAGGTGCTGTGAATCCCCAACACCCTCTATATCGGTAGTACGAAAGCATTTCTGGCATGAAGTTAGTTTGGGATGTGGAGGCTTCTCCAGTCCCAGATAATAAGCTTTAAACTGTGCCATACCGGCAGAGGTTAATAGTAATGTAGGGTCACCATGAGGAACCAGAGAAGCACTGGATATAACTTTGTGGTCTCTCTCCTCAAAGAATTTTAAGAAAAGTTTCCTGAGTTCGTCACCGTTCACTGATATACCACCTCGTCTGGTTTTGCAGGATAATAAAATGGCTGTTGTTCGAAAATGAATTGCAGCATAGTAGCACAGGAGCCATAGGGAAGCAATCTAGTACAGCTAATATACAAGTTATGCCACATCATCATTATCCAGCCCTGCCAATACTTAAAATCATAAATTCAAGGGCTGACTGATTATCAAGATATTCCCCACTTTTAATAGCAATGTCAGCTTTTATCAACTCTGCATAAGCACTGCTGACCCGTTTAATATTATATGACTTTGCCTGTTTAAGTGTCTTCTCCAGCGGATAACCGGACACTCCCAGTTTGGTCTGTATTTGCCATCCTGATAAACCAGAGTCTAGTTCCAGGGCTTGCGCTATCAGGCGAAACTGCCGATTTATCATGGATAAGATATAAGAAGGAGAAGAACCTGACTGATACATATGATAAAGCATCCGCTGTGCTACGTTACTCTTACCTTCAACAATAGCATCTACCAATAGAAAGATGTTTGTCTCCCGACTGTAATCTGCCAAAGCCGCTACATCTTTCTCGTTGATAGTACGTCCCTGTACATAGAGGGCTAGCTTCAGTATTTCATTATTCATGCTCCATAGATTGCTGCCAATAAGTTCAATCAACAGCATTACTGCTTTGTCGGATATATCCGCAGATTCCTCAGATGCCCGCCGTTTTACCCAGGCTCTCAAATCTCGCCCCTTAAGTGAAGAAAACACCCTTACTTCTGCCAATGATTTTAGTTCTTCCAGCAGTGGTTCAAGTTTCTTCAACATGGGATTTTTTACCTTTATTTCAGCATCAACCATTATCAGCACGGTACTTTGTGGCATTTCTCGAATAATCCCTCCCAGATTCTGCCATTCTTTCAGTTTCTTTCCTGCCTTACCAGTACCAGTATTAACAGGCTGTTGTTTTCCTCGTTTGTACTCAAACTGCCCTAATAAACCTTCAATCATAACAATTCGGTAAGATGATAAAAAAGGCATAGCATAGCAGCTGTTTTTTAATTCCTTCTCGGTTAACTTTTTACCATCAAGCCTGCTGGTATTAACTTTCAGCATCTCAGGGTCACCCAACCCACCTTTTACCTTATCAATATACTGACTTAGTGAATAATCGTCTAAACCATACAAAATGTAGAACATCGCAGCTTATTTTATCATAGAGCAAACCAGGCATATGGAAGTTCAGGATAAAAATATGTGGTAAAATAAGAACATGAAAGTCGCTATCATTGGACTGGCAAAGGGCGGCAAAACAACTATATTTAATACCCTGACAAAAGGCAATGCAGAGGTCACTGCTTATTCTTCCTCTCTACACCCCAACATTGGTATTGCCAAAGTACCGGATACCCGTCTTCTTGATTTAACTGAAATATTCCATCCTAAAAAATCAACTCCAGCTGAAGTAAATTATGTTGATACTGGCGCTTCACTCAAGGCTGTCAGCAATAAAGGAGAAATAACAGGAGAAATCCTTAATTACCTTACTACTGCCGATGCTCTGTTGCAGGTGGTGCGGACCTTTGAGGATAAAAATATTGTTCATTCTGAAGGCAATATAGATGCAGAGAGAGATATAAGCACAATGGATCTGGAACTTGCCTTTTCGGACCTAACCATCATTGAAAGAAGACTTAACAAAATAGACTCTGCATTAAAAAAGGCCAAGGTAACAGAGAGAGATTCGTATTTAAAAGAACAGAACTTACTAAACAGAATCAAGAAAGATTTGGAAAACGACATCCCAATAAGACAGCAAGCCTTCGATCAGCATGAACTAAAAACTATACAGCATTACCAATTTCTCACCATAAAACCAATGATGATTATCCTGAATATCGGAGAAACTCAACTCGCACAGTCTACAACACTCGAAAACGAGATAAAGGAATCTTACCATCAATTCGCAGTAGTAGCCATCTGTGGCAAACTGGAGATGGAATTAAGTCAGCTTGATAATTCCAGCGCCAGGGAATTTCGCGACACTATGGGTCTAACTGAACCGGCTCTGAACAGGGTCATTAATAGTTCCTATAGCCTTCTTGGTCTTTTTTCTTTTTTTACTACAGGGGCTGATGAGGTAAAAGCATGGACAATTCCCAGTAACACCATCGCCCCACAAGCCGCAAGTAAAATACATTCTGATATAGAAAGAGGCTTTATCCGAGCTGAAGTAATAAGCTATACCGATTTCAAACGTTGCGGAAACATGAGCGAAGCCAGAAAAAGAGGCGTATTGAGAACAGAAGGTAAGAATTATATTGTTCAGGATGGAGACATAATCAATTTCCTGTTTAATGTATAGCTTCACAATAGTTGTTACTTCAATACTATATAGAAGTTGAACCCTAATAAAATTAACATGGATTTAAAATAATAAAGAGGGAGCGACAATATCACATGAACCAGATAAAGATAATTCCCTGCCTTGATATCAAAGATGGCAGGGTTGTAAAAGGAGTACGTTTTGTAAACCTCCGGGACGCACGAGACCCTGTAGAGGCAGCAACTGCATATTGTCTTGAGGGCGCTGATGAATTGGTTTTCCTCGATATTGCTGCCACTACAGAGAACAGAGGGACAAGACTTGACTGGGTGAAGAGGGTCGCTAACAAAGTCACCGTCCCCTTCACAGTAGGTGGAGGCATTAGAAATATCGAAGATATGAAGGCACTGCTTAACATAGGTGTAGATAAAGTTTCAATAAATACCGCCGCGGTGGAGAACCCCAAATTAATAAGCCAGGCTGCACACGAGCTTGGAAAAAACAGGCTGGTTGTTGCCATCGATGGACGAAAGAATCACCCAGGAGACCACGTTCCAAGGTTAGAGGTAGTTGTGAAGGGAGGCAATGAGGCTACAGGAATGAACATCGTTGACTGGGCCAAGAAGGTTGAAGAACTGGGAGCCGGAGAAATTCTACTTACAAGCAAAGACGCTGATGGAACAAAGAATGGCTATGACCTTGAAATGACCAGTGCGGTAGCCGAATCGGTTGGGATTCCAGTCACCGCTTCAGGAGGAGCAGGAAAACTGGAACATCTTTATGAAGCGGTAACTATCGG
>JAUUZT010000159.1 GCA_030589825.1 Dehalococcoidia bacterium | reverse complement strand
AATGAAGATTATATTTCTTAAGGATGTCCAAGGAAAAGGTAAAACAGGCGAAATAAAGGAAGTAAGCAACGGCTATGCTATGAATTACCTTATACGTAATGGACTGGCTCTTGCTGCTACAGCAGGAGCTATAAAGCAGGCAGAGAAAAATATTAAAATCGATGAGATTAAAAAGGAATTATCTTTAGAAAAACTCACTGAGATTGCAGAGCAAATTGAAGGGCAAACAATACATATTCAGGCTCGTTCAGGAACTGGTGAACGTCTTTTTGGTTCTATAACGACCGCAGCAATAGCTGAAGAACTGAATAAGCTGCTCAGTTCACCAATTGATAAGAGAAAGATAGTACTGGATAAAGCACTGCGTGAAATAGGTAGTCATCAGGTAACTATTAAGCTAAACAAAGTTTTGGAACCTAAAATCACCGTTGTTATCGAACAAGAAAAGGATTAGCATATGTCCCAAGGAAGAACACTTCCTCAGGACATCGAAGCTGAGGAAGCAGTAAATGGATCTTTGCTTATTGATCCCGATGCGGTATTAAAAGTAGCGGGCAATCTAAAAGCAGAAGATTTTTTTTCAGAAACGAATCGCTGGATTTACCAAGCGTGTATCTCTTTGTACCAACGCAATGCTGCCATAAACCAGGTTACAGTTGCTCATGAATTACTGCATCAGAACAAATTGGAGCAAGCCAGTGGCTCAAGCTATTTAAGTCACCTAATCTCTGTAGTACCTACCTCCTTGCATATTGAATATTACGCACAAATCGTATCCAGGATGTCAGTGATGCGTCGTCTCATATCTGCAGCAGAGCAGATTTCAACTATTGGTTATAATGCAGGGCCAGAAGTTGACCTAAATCTCAGCAAAGCTGAGGATTTACTCTTTCAGGTTAGAACAGGGCAAGACTTCAGGGAATTCAATTCAATCCGTGACTTACTAAATAAATATTTCGATGAAAAAGGGGTTACCGCGGAGTCACAAGAAACAGGTGGAGGACATATTTTATCTGGTTTCACGGGAATAGATGCCCTACTTGGAGGATTCCATAAATCAGACCTAATCATTCTAGCCGCCAGGCCTAGTCTTGGGAAAACCAGTTTGGCACTAAATATCGCTAGAAATGCAGCTATAAATCAAGGTGCCTGCGTTGCAATTTTTAGTTTAGAGATGTCAAAGGAATCCGTAGTTGAACGTTTTTTATCCAGCGAATCTGGAGTTGATTCACACTATATCCGTCTACGGCGATTTACCGAAAAAGACGAGGCAAAGATAATGGAAGCTAGTGGAGTGCTTTCCGAAACAGCCATTTATGTAGACGACTCACCTGAGATTCAAGCCATCGATATCAGGAGCAAAGTTAAACGTCTTCAATTTGAACACAATATTGACCTAGTGATAATAGACTACATACAATTGATATCAGGCGGCAGTAGAAATGAAAACCGTGTACAGGAATTAAGTAAAATTACACGCTCTCTTAAAATAATGGCCAGGGAGCTTGATATCCCTGTATTAGCCCTTTCACAACTTAGCAGGGCAGTAGAATGGCGGACAGGACAAAAACCACAACTTTCAGACCTGAGAGAAAGTGGTACCATTGAGCAAGACGCAGATATTGTCTGTTTCATCTATAGAGAGGATAAGACAATGAGCGAAGAGGATTGGGAAAAAGCACATGCCCTGGATGGCAAACCTTATCCTCGGGATATTGCAGAAATAATGGTATCCAAGCATCGTAATGGTCCATTGGGAGAGGTTAAACTACATTTTTCCAATAGATTTGTTAAATTTGAAAATATAAAAGGCATAAAAAATCCAGTCCCTGCTAAATAGTGAACAGAAACATGCATGACGACAATATAGAGCATCCGATAATAATACAAACGGGTATAAATATACCCGAATCTTTCTTCACTCAAATAATGCCAGCTTTACAAGACATTATTGAGTTAAAAGTTATACTATTTGTTTTTCATTGCCTCAACAAGAAATCTACAAATCCAGCTTTTGTGACATATAATGAATTGTTATCCTCAGTGCCCGCATTCCTGTTAATTACAAAGGAGGATTTTTCGAAAGCCTTAAACTCTGCTGTCAATGACGGAGTTTTTCTTCATTCAATTATAGGACTTCCGAATAAACAGCAGAATATCTACTGCGATAATATTGAAACCAACAAAGAGATAACTGAGAAAATCAAACGAGGAGAACTTCAACTGAAAGATATCACTGACATAACCAAAGAAAAACATGCCCCCCATCAATCATCAAATATTTTCGTTCTCTACGAGCAAAACATAGGTATGATAACTCCCATACTAAGTGACGAATTGAAAGCTGCAACAGAACTCTATCCAAAACAATGGATTGAGGAAGCCTTTAAAGAAGCTGTTTTATTAAACAAGAGAAGCTGGAGATATATCGCTCGTATCCTAGAACGCTGGGCAAGGGAAGGTAAAAGCATTGGAGCGGATCGACAAGGTAATAAAAAAGATAGCACAAACAAGTACATCAAGGGTAAATACGGACACCTCGTTAAAAGATAACGTTGGCTATAATCCGTCTCCAATTCCACCTAGCTCTGATGATATTACTGGTACGCAGAATGATTATTGCGCTATTTGCAATGGTACTGGTTTTGTTTACCCTCTATTAGCCTCTGGAAAACTCGATTATAGCCAAGTGGTACCTTGTCAATGCCAGAGCAATAAACTACATAATAAAAAACTTGAGCGGCTTCAGCAATATAGTAATATTGGTTCTTTATCACAATTTACTTTCGACAAATTGGCTTCCAGAATAAATATGGACGGCACAGTCAGGCAAGACTCTTTTATTAAGGCCTATGAGGCCTCAAAAGCCTTTGCTGATCATCCTGAAGGCTGGTTATTACTCATTGGGCCCAGTGGTAGCGGTAAAACATTGCTTGCATGCGCTATCGTGAACCAACAATTAAAATCAGAACAGCCTGCCTTTTACATTGGAGTTGCTGATTTATTAGACCATT
The DNA here is from genome assembly GCA_030589825.1 of Dehalococcoidia bacterium. Lineage (GTDB taxonomy): Bacteria > Chloroflexota > Dehalococcoidia > GIF9 > AB-539-J10 > JAUUZT01. Next base: position 536 of record JAUUZT010000159.1, on the reverse strand, counting down.
TACGTTCAACTTTCGGACCATCAAGTACTATTAGTTATGATGAATTTTTTGAACAGGTTAAAAATACACCTCTACTGGTAATCGACGATATGCGTATTGAAACTGACACTTCATGGGCTAAAGAAAAACTCGAACAGTTATTGAATCACCGTTTCAATACCCGCCTTGCTACAGTTATAACCACAGACATACCTCTTAACAAATTCGATGACCGTTTGCGTATCCGATTTGAAGATAAATATTTTTGTCAGATGTTTACAATTGGTCAGAGGTTATCATCACAACACCTAGGTGATTTACCACCGGGACTATTACGGAGTATGAGCTTTAACAATTTCGACCATAAAAGATTAGAACTACCTCTGGAACAACGTCAGAATCTAAGGCAATCGCTCAGCATCGCAAAAGACTTCGCTAAAAATCCGGAGGGCTGGCTTATACTTCAGGGAGTAAATGGATGTGGTAAAACCCACCTGGCAGCATCTATAGTCAATTACAGACTAGCACAAGGTTCATCTAGCTTCTTCATCTTTGTT
>JAUUZT010000054.1 GCA_030589825.1 Dehalococcoidia bacterium | reverse complement strand
GGCAATGATTTTAGCAGGAATGATAGCAGATCCCAATAAATTAACCGCGGATCAAATGGATGATTGGGTGAAAGATTTTAACTCCTGGGATGTTTGTGACCAAGTTTGTATGAACCTATTTGACAAGAGTCCTCTGGCCTGGGGGAAAATATACGACTGGTCTATCAGGGAAGAAGAATTTGTAAAAAGGGCTGCTTTTGCGCTGATAGCCTGCATTGCATGGCATGACAAGACCGCGCATGATGAGAAATTCATTGAACTGCTTTCTGTTATAGTACGAGGAGCTACGGACGACCGGAATTTCGTGAAAAAAGCTGTTAATTGGGCGCTCAGGCATATAGGAAAAAGGAACCTCTACTTAAACAAAGCTGCGATAGATACTGCCAAGGCTATTCAGCAACTTGATTCAAAGGCTGCAAGATGGATTGCATCTGATGCTATAAGAGAACTTGAGAGTGAAGCTGTACAGGCAAGGCTAAAAAGATAGTTCACACATTAGTGATGGAATGAATTACGAGAAGACATGCTGTCAAAAAAAAGTATGGCATTTAATCAGATATTCGCAGGTTTTTATGTTGGATAGTAATAAAATAATAAGTGAAGTTGTAAAGAGAAATATTGGGAAATTCTAACATAATATTTTTGAGAGTTATTTCTGCTACTGGTTAATTCTGTGTTGTTGACATATTGTTTTTATTGCAAATATGAATAAGAAACGTTTATATCTAATATCGGAGGCATCAACATAACTATTAATAAAGCTGAACGATTCTCCTGTTATTCTCACTTGACCGGGGCCCTGGCAGCCGTTGTTGGTCTTGTAGTATTGATTTTTGCAACATGGGGACAGTGGGACTACCTGTTGGTTTGTATCATTTATGGACTGGGGGTTCTTAATCTCTTTTTCTCAAGTGCGTTATATCATGCTTTTAAACAAGAGGAGAATGAGAACAATATATGGCGAAAACTGGACCACGTGGCAATTTTCATTATGATTGCTGCTACCTATACACCAATAATGTATATCTATACTGACGGCGTATGGCAGTGGAGCATTATTATAATACAGTGGGTGCTTGTAGGTCTGGGAGTATGGTTCAAGCTGTTTTACTTGCAGGCCCCACGTATTCTGTCACCTGTTATCTATCTGTTGATGGGGTGGATGGCAGCAATTCCCTTTCGACAATTGTGGTTCATTATGAGCCCTGTTTCAATAATATTTCTGATTTCTGGTGGTATCGCTTTTAGCATAGGGGCTGTCATCTACGCTATGAAAAAACCTGACCCATATCCTGGGGTATTTGGATTTCATGAAATATTTCATTTATTTATACTTCTTGGAGCCTTGCTGCATTTCCTCGTTGTCTATCTCGCTATTTAATATATTGGTTTAATTACGCGAACTTTGTATTGTTTCAGGCAATTTACAGGACTTCAGGGAAATAGCTATTGAATCAGCCACTGTTTTAACAGGGGATGGTGTAGTTTCTAGTATTTGTTTTAAGTTTTACTCTTGAGGGGAAGTTTGTTTACCTGGGACGGCTTTTTAAATAGCGTATAAATAGAAATGTAGTACTGATTATTGTTATCAGTCCAAAACCTGCACTAGATGTAAACACCCAGTTAGTACCAAATTTTCCAGCGATGTAGCCCAATATACTGGCGGAAAATGATCCAAGTCCAAAAGCAAAGAGGAAATATAATCCAAAAATACGACCTCTCTGATCACCAGGCGAATAGTCAGCAAGGAGCACATTGTAAATTGGTTGACCCATAAAATAAAAGAAGGCAAAGACTGTAGAAATTATTACCAGTAGAATGCCCTGGCTATTTCCCATTAGAATCAATAAAGGCACTGCGATTAAAGACACGATGAATACCAATGTCTCACGACTTTTTCTATCTGATAAATACCCGCCTAAAAATTGTCCTCCTACTCCGAAGGCAAGAGCGATAGTAGTGAATGACCCTGCCAGTAGAGCCTTATCCATATTGAATAAACTGAAATTGATTCTTTCATTTAAGTATAAGGGGAGAAATGTCACTATACCACGGTAAATAAAACCATTCATAGTCGCAGCAATGAAGACCAGTATTAGAGGAACTACTAATGGACGAGAGGAGATATTATTTAAACTTACTTTACTGATTATTTTTTGGGGAGAGGGTATTTCTACGTTACTAAAAAAGTAGAAGCCAACGGACAGAATTAGTGCAGGAATAGATAAAAACAGGTAAGTCTCTCTCCAACTAAAAATGGATGCCATAGAAGTGGCAAGTAGTGGTCCAATTGCAACTCCTAAGTTACCACCCATCCCCAAATAAGCAAAGCTCATTCCTCTATTAGTAGTTACTCTGGTAATAAAAGCAAAGCTAACAGGGTGATAGATGCCTAGAGATAAACCAAGGATCAGTAATCCTGTTCCTAAAATGTAAATGCTGGGGGATAACCCAATAATGATAGAAGCTATTCCCATGCTGAGGCAACATACCATTAGCAATCGTCTTTCGCTAAAATGGTCAGCGAGGAGACCCGCGGGTAAGCCCATAATTCCAAAAGCGAGACCAAATACATTGGCTAGTATTCCCATAACGAATAGACTGGCACCAAACTCAGTAGCAATATGAATAAGCAAGGCTCCATAACTTAATTCCAGAATGTGAACAAGACCATGGCAGCCTGCTGTATAAAGAATAGCCTTTTTTTCAAAAACCTTCATAAAATCTCCAGTATTTGTGATAATTATTGCTGTAAAAACCTGTATTAAACAATTGATCTATGAGTTAGTAAATGAAACGAAATTATGTAGATTATAAATTGCATTAGTATTTTACATTGCTAAATGTATTATTGGAAATCACATGATTCTTGTTACGAAATAGAGTTTACCCGCGTTAGTAATTATAATAATTAATACTCTCTTCTATGTTAGCTAAAACTTAAGAGACTAGTTAAAATATACAATCATATTTTCAGGGGAGGGATATGTTTACAACAGTTATTGGAAGTTATCCACTTAATTATCAGGATTTTGGCAGAGATGCCATCATCATGGCAGTAAAAGATCAACTTGATGCTGGGATATACTTGGTTTCTGACGGGCAAACAAGATATGGAATGGTGGAATATTTTGCCAAGGCTATAGAGGGTTACTCTCTTGATAATGGGAGTAAGATAACTGGAAAGATTGGAAGAGGAGAACCAGCAGAGTTTGTGGATGATTTGCGGATAGTAAAGGGAATGACTTCGCATGTCAAGGGGATTATAACTGGCCCGGTTACTTTGGTATTCTCTTCAAAAATCAGGTCTTATTATAAAGGGTACAGGGACGAACGAGTTTATCTTGATACTGCTAGAGCCCTTCTGGATATAGCCAGGATGTTGCAGGATAATGGGGCAGAATGGATACAAATTGATGAACCTTTTCTATCTGTTGGAGCCCCAATGGACATTGCACAACATGCGATTGAAAGTATAGCCACAAATCTTGAGGTACCAGTAGCGCTCCACGTATGTGGAACTGTGACTCCAATATTTAGAAAGTTATTGCAATGGAAAGGAATTACCATGCTTTCACATGCATTTATGGGTGATAATAATCTTGAGATTTTAGGATGGGAAGAGCTTAAGGATTCAAAGAAGATACTTGGGTTAGGATGTATTAACACAACAGATACAGCAATTGAAGAAGTAAAAGCCATCGAAAATATAATTAATATGGCTTTGGAAAATCTACCTGAGGAAAGAATCGTAGTACATCCTGACTGCGGGTTAAAATTATTTCCAAGGGATATTGCTTTTAATAAGCTAAAGCAAATGACAGCAGCAATGGAAAACGTATATCAATCCAGGGATTCTGATGGTATTTCTATTACCTGATTCAACCTGCCAATTCACGCTTCTTGTATAGTTATTCGTATTATTGCGTCACCCGATTCAATGCTATTCAGCACGTCCATTCCTTCTGTTAACTGTCCAAAAACTGAGTGTTTGCCATCCAGGTGTGGTTGTGGGGCATAGGTAATAAAAAACTGGCAGCCATTGCTGTTAGGTCCACTATTAGCCATCGATAGGGTTCCTGTATTATGTTTGTGTGCACTGAATTCATCGGCAAATTTATAACCTGGAGAGCCCATTCCCGTCCCTGTAGGATCACCACCTTGAGCCATAAATCCGGATATGACTCGATGAAAGCTAGAATTGTTATAAAATCCGTCACGTGCCAGAAAGATAAAATTATTTACTGTCATAGGAACATCGTTGGCGAATAATTCCAGTATAAGGTCTCCTTTTTCTGTTTCTATAATAGCAGTATAGTTTTTATCAACATCAATTGTCATTGGGGGTGCAGCCGCATACGATTTTGGAGTTGAAGTTGTAGCAGTAGTAGGCTCAGGAACTGGAGCAGAAGTAGAAGATTGTTCAGAACATCCTCCTAGCATAAGTGCCAGAGAAATTGATATTAGGCTGCCTATTTTGAATAAACTTTTCCGTGCCATTGAACACCTCACTTTTCAATATTGTAAATAAACAAATGCATTAGCAATAGTAACATATGTCACCTGTATCATGGGAAAGAGAGAGAAGATTCGATACCGGTAAATTGACAATAATTATTAAATAGGGCAAAATTCGCAACATAGGTTGTAAGAATATGCTAAGAACTATTGCAGAAATAAACGACAAAATAAAAAAAGGTAAGGCTGTAGTAGTCACCGCAGAAGAGGTGATTGATATTGCTGCCAAAAAGGGAATAAACAAGGCGGCACAGGAAATTGATGTAGTTACTACAGGTACTTTCGGTCCAATGTGCTCTTCAGGGGCATTTTTTAATATTGGCCATACTGCCCCAAAGATCAAACTTGGTGGTGGTAAGTTGTACCTTAATGACGTTCCTGCATATGCAGCTCTTGCTGCAGTAGATTTTTTCGTAGGAGCAAACGCTCTTCCTGATGATGACCCTCGAAACAAGATATATCCAGGTGAATTTTGGTATGGGGGCGGACATCTAATCGAAGATTTAGTAGCAGGAAAAGACGTAAAGCTAATTGCAACGGCCTATGGAACAGATGAATATCCACGGAAAAAACTGGAGACGTGGATAAAACTAGAGGATATGAATGAAGCAACTCTGTTCAATATTCGCAACGCATACCAGAATTACAACGTTGCGGTAAATATGTCCGACCATACCATTCATACTTATTTGGGTGTAATAAAGCCGAATTTGGGTAGTGCTGGTTACTCTAATGCAGGCCAACTTTCACCATTACTTAATGACCCTTATTATAAGACAACTGGCATTGGCACAAGGATATTTTTAGGAGGGGGAATAGGTTATGTTTCTTGGAATGGTACTCAGCATAACCCTTGTGTTCCTCGGGGTGAAAATGGCGTTCCGAAGGAAGGGGCAGGAACTCTCTCGGTTATTGGGGATTTGAAGCAAATGAAATCAAAGTGGCTTGTTGGAACAAGCATGCTTGGTTATGGAGCCACCCTGACTGTTGGCATAGGTATTCCAATACCCATTCTTTCTGAGGAAATCTTAAATTATACGACGGTAGCAGATGCTGATATTGTGACTTCAGTTATTGATTATGCAGACGCATATCCGCAAAGGAAACCAGATATACTAGGAAAGGTCAGTTATGCAGAGCTTAGAAGTGGACAAATTACAGTTCAGGGGAAAAATGTTCCGACTGCTTCGATGTCCAGCTATTCAGGGGCTGTAGAGATTGCTAATATATTGAAAACATGGATTCAAAAAGGTGAATTTATGCTTACCGAACCTGTACAATCGTTACCAGGAGTTGAATCTGGTATAGTGTTCAAGCCTCTTAACGAGAGACCAATTTTGGAGTAGAAGTGTGAAGATATCAAGAAAAATTGTGCTTCATTTTCCCCCTCATGCTACAGGGAAGTCAGTTGTATGTGGTTTAGCCAGGAATTTTGGTCTGGAATTCAACATACTGAAAGCATCTATTACTCCTGGAGAAGAAGGCTTACTGATTATGGAACTTAGCGGAGAGCAGAAGGACTACGATAAGGGAGT